>JBLMXS010000391.1:0-2960 GCA_050257895.1 Thiohalocapsa sp. | reverse complement strand
CGCCGCCCTCGGCGTCGCGCCCGGCATGCCGGCGCGCGAGGCCGTCGCGCTGCGGCGCCGCGCCTTCGCCAGCTGAAGCAGCCCACCCCTTCCCCCCTCGCCCCGCTTTAGCGGGGAGAGGGAGGGGCCCATCGCGTAAGCTTTGGGAGGGTGAGGGGCCGCGGCGACGAGCACTGGGCACGTCCTTGCCCCGCTGAAGCAGCCCCTCACCCCGGCCCTCTCCCCGCAGGCGGGGAGAGGGAGACAAGTGGCGGCGTCCTGACTTACCCTCGCCCGGCGACGGAAAGGGTGGAGGACATGGACACATCAGCTGAAGGCGCCAGACACAACCGGCCCTCCGGCCGGATGAACGGCGGGCGGGCCCTCGCCGAGATGCTGCGGCTGTGCGGCGCCGGGCCGATGTTCGGGATGGGCGGCTTCCAGCTCCTGCCGTTCTACGACGCGATGGGGCAGCTCGGCCTGCGCCACTTTCTCATCAACGACGAGCGCTGCGGCGCCTTCGCCGCCGACGCTTACGCCCGGGTCACCAACCGCCCGGGCATCTGCGACGGCACGCTCGGGCCCGGCGCCACCAACCGATCGGGATGCCGCCGTTCAGCGCCTCGATGAGGCCGGTGACGAGCGTCGCCATCGCCGGCGACACCAACCGCCTGCATTCCTGGAAGAACATGACGCAGGAATGCCGCCAGGCCGAGATCCTGAAGCCGGCGGTCAAGGGAATTGATCCGCATCGAGCACACCAGCCGCATCCCCGAGCTGACCCGCCGCGCCTTTGCGGTCGCGACGTCGGGGCGGCCGGGGCCGGTGCTGCTCGACGTGCCGGAGGACGTCTGCCACGGCGCCCATGAGTTCACCGCCGACGATTTCGCGATCGACCCGACCACGTTACAGGCGCCTTCCCGTCGCATCCGGCCCGACCGCGCCGACATCGAGCGCGCCGCGCGCCTCATCGCCGGCGCCAAGCGGCCGCTGCTGTTGGTCGGCGGCGGCATCCACTTGTCGCGCGGCTACGACGCCCTGCTCGGCTTTGCCGAAGCGCAGTCGATCCCGGTGGCGCACACGATGAGCGGCAAGGGCGGCATCGCCTGCACGCATCCCCTCAATGTCGGACTGTTCGGCCGCTACGCGCGCATCGCCAACGAGCTGATCGAGGCGTCGGACTGCCTTGTCGTCGTCGGCTGCAAGCTCGGCGAGATCGCCACCAAGCGCTACGCGCTGCCGTCAAAGCCGGTGCCGATTATCCACCTCGAGATCGTGGCCGAGGAGATCGGCCGCTGCTTCCGGGCGGGGGTGGGGTTGGGGGGCGCGGCCCGCGCCGGCCTCGAAGACCTCGCCGAGGCATTGGCCGACTCGTCGAAAGCAGCGGTGGGGGCGCGCGCCGACTATGTCGGCGAGATCCCCGGCCGGATGCGGGCCTGGGCGGAGGAGGCGGCGCCGCGCCTGCATGCCGCTGGCAGGCCGATCCACATGGCGCGGCTGTGCACCGAATTGAACCGCGTCATGCCGGCCGACTCGTATCTCGTCGCCGACGGCGGCTTTGCGGGGCACTGGACGGGGCTCCTCTACGACACCAAGCAGGCCGGCCGGCATTTCATCCCGGACCGCGGGTTCGCCTCAATCGGCTACGGCTTGCCGGCCGGCATCGGCGCGGCGATGGCGGCGCCGCCGGGGGTGCCGGTCGTCGCGATCTCGGGCGACGGCGGGTTCAACATGATGCTGGGCGAACTCGAAACCGCCCGCCGCGCCGGGCTCGGCCTCACGGTCGTCGTCGTCAACAACGCCGCCTCGGGCTACGTCAAGGCCTTGCAGCACGCGATGATGGGCGGCCGCTACCAGTCCGCCGACCTCAGCGAGATGGATTACGCCGCAATCGCCCGTGTCATGGGCGTCGGCGGCATCCGCGTCGAGGACCCCGAGGCGCTGGCGCCGGCCCTGCAGCAGGGAATGGCCGAGCGCGACCGCCCGACCGTCATCGACGTCGTCGTCACCCGCGACCCCGCCCAAATGCTCCCCGCCGTCGACAACCGCACGCTCGAGATAAGGCAGGGGGATAGGGTGGCTTAAATGGGCGAGAAGATAGCTTCGTCGCATTCGCTCCTCGCAGTGACGAACCGAGCCGACATTGCGAGCGCAGCGAAGCCATCTGGCGGAGTGGGAGCTTTACCGGTCGTTCCCATGCATTTTTGGCGGTAGAGCATGTCTCGCCATGCGGTTGACAGAGGCGGCGCTCGCGCGAGACGATAGCGGTGGAAATTCAGGACGATTTCGCAAAGCCGCCATGTCGATTGCGCAAGCGGCACCGCCGAGATGGTCCGGTTATTGCTGTTGTTGGCTCAACAGAGCGCTGTTAGGGAGAGATCCGCCATGCCGCGTCCCGTCCAGTATTCCGAAGCGATCGAGCCGCTGGTCCGCTTTATCGAAGACACGCCGCCGGCGGAGATTGTCGACCGGACGCTGGAAAAGCTGCGCAATGGCACCTCGATCAAACAGATGCTGACGGCCTCGGCCCTCGCCGTGTCGCGCTCATCCGACCTGCCGCCGGGCCACCACGGCGGGCCGCTGCACCCGGTGGTCGGCATCCATTCGATCGCCCACCTGACCGACCGGCTCGACGGCGACAACAAGTTCCTGCCGGTGGTCCAGCACGTCGCGCTGTCGAACAAGCACATCCACCACCCGGCGATGGGCCCCTATATGCTGCTCGAATTCGAGCCCGACGATTGCGGCACCATCGAGAAGGCCAAGGAGGCATTCGCGATCGCCTGCAATCGCGGCGAGAGCAACAAGGCCGACCACATCTTCCTGTGGCTGTGGGACAACATGCCGGCGATCGAGGTGCTCGATCTGCTGCTGACCGTCGCGATCCCGAAAAACATCGTCGACGACCACTACTTCGCGTACCCCGCCTTCACCTGGCGGGTGCTCGAGTATCTCGGCAACGAGCACATGAAGGTGCTGAT
>JBLMXS010000390.1:0-5397 GCA_050257895.1 Thiohalocapsa sp. | reverse complement strand
GCCCCGCCGCGGCGATGTCCCGCCGCGGCCGGGCCGCTGCCACAGCACGATCTCGGCTTCCTGACCGCCGGGACCGGCCGCGCCGCCGTCGCCGCGAGCGGCGCCGATCAGCGTTTCCGGCACCGGCGCGTCGTGGAATTCGGCGTAGGCCTCGCGCAGCAATGCCGCCGACTGGCTGAGGGCTTCGAGGCGGTCGCGCACCGCTGGATCGGCGTCGAGCCAAGCTTCCACATGGCGCCGTTCGACCTCGTCGAGCTCGCCGTCGAGGTAGGCGACCAGCGCCTCGTCACTGTGCTTCTGCATTCGTCGCACTCCCGCGAACGCCGGCGCCGGCGGCGAGCTGCTGGTGCAGCGCGATGCGGGCGCGGGCGAGGCGGCTCATGATCGTGCCCACCGGCACACCCGCCACCGCCGCCGCTTCCTTGTAGCTGAGGCCCTCGACGGTCACGAGCATCAGCACCGACCGCTGCTCCGGCGGCAGCCGTTCGACCGCAAGGCGGATTTCCGCCAGCGCCAGCCGCGCCTCGATCCGCCGCACCGGGGCATCCGACCCGAGCCGCTCCTCGCTGACATCGCTGTCCTCCTTGCGGACCTCGCGGGCGCGCAACTGGTCGATCCATAAGGTCTGCACAATGCGGAACATCCAGCTGTCGAACCGCGTGCCCTCCTGAAACTGATGCTGCCGCGCCAACGCCCGCTCACAGGCGGCCTGCACCAGATCGTCGGCCTCGGCGGCGCCGCGAGCCAGACCGCGGGCAAACCGCCGCAGCCGCGGCAGCACCGCCACCAGCTGCTCGCTGAAGCGGGCGCTCGCCGGATCCTGGCGCTGGATGGGGCGTTCAGCGGCCGCCTCCGGCGCCTCTGCTCCTTTCGAACGCAACGACAACGCGCCTCCTCGTCGCTTATTCCCGGTTCACCCGCAAATCGGGGCATGCGGCCTGCGCCGCCTCTGATCAACGAACAACGCTCGGCAGATGGTGCGGGCGAGGCAGCGAGCGCACTGCAGTCGCTTGTCGCAGGCTAGCACAGCCGGCGCAAGCCGCGAAGCCGGTCGGGCTGCGCGGCGCCGGGATGCGGCGGCGCACTCCGGCTTGGCTCTTCACAAAGCAGGCGGCCCGGGGCATTGTGCACAGCAGCAACACCGAGCGTTGTCTCCCCACAAAGAGAGAGTCGGGACCCGGCCGCGATGAAGGTCGCCATCGTCAAGGAACGGCGCGCATACGAGCGCCGCGTCGCGGCGTCGCCGGACAGCGTCAAGCAGATGGCGGCGATGGGGCTCGAGCCGGTCGTCGAGCGCGGCGCCGGCGCCGCTGCCTATTTCGCCGACAGCGCCTACAGCGCCGCCGGCGCAACCATCGTCGATGACGCCGCCGCCGCGCTCGGCGACGCCGATCTCGTCCTCAAGGTGCAGCGGCCCTTGCTCGGCGGGCCTGACGAGATCGACGAGTTGCGGCTGTTCAAGGGCGGCGCGGCGCTGGTCGGGATGCTGGCGCCGTTGCAGAACCCGATCGACGTCGAAGCCTATGCCGGCGCCGGCATCGCCGCCTTCGCGATGGAGCTGGTGCCGCGCATCACCCGCGCGCAGACGATGGACGTCCTGTCCTCGCAGGCCAATCTCGCCGGCTACAAGGCGGTGATCGATGCCGCCGAGGAATTCGGCCGCGCCCTGCCGATGATGATGACCGCCGCCGGGACCATCAAGGCGGCGCGCGTGCTGGTGATGGGGGCCGGGGTGGCGGGCCTGCAGGCGATTGCCACGGCGCGTCGGCTCGGCGCCATCGTCAGCGCCACCGATGTCCGGGCCGCCGCCAAGGAGCAGGTCGCGAGCCTTGGCGCCACCTTCATCACCGTCGACGAGGCGGCGGCCAGCTCGGCCGAGACCGCCGGCGGCTATGCCCGCGAGATGGGCGAAGATTACCAGCGCCGCCAGCGCGAGCGCATCGCCGAGGTGCTGCGGCGCACCGACATCGTCATCTGCACCGCGCTGATCCCGGGCCGGCCGGCGCCGGTGCTGCTGACCGAAGCAATGGTCGCGGAGATGGCGGCCGGGTCGGTCATCGTCGATCTCGCGATCGAGGCCGGCGGCAATGTCGAGGGCAGCCGCGCCGGCGAAATCGCCGTCACCGGCAACGGCGCCAAGATTATCGCGCATCCCAACATGCCGTCGCGCATCGCGGTCGACGCCAGCCAGCTTTACGCCCGCAACCTGGTCGCCTTCCTGTCGCTGATCATCGACAAGGAGGGGCGCCTCAACATCGACACGGCCGACGAGATCGTCAAGGCGGCGCTCCTCACCCGCGACGGCGCCGTCGTCAATCCGGCATTGCTGCCGCAGCCGGCCCCCGCCGAGGTGACGAGCTGATGGAGCATTGAGTGGCTGATCCTGCATTCCTGGCGCGACGCGCGGGGGAGCTTGCCGGCGACGCCGGCGCGCTCTCGCACAATCTGAACGCGCTGTCGAACCAGCTGGCGCTGACGACGACGCAGGCGGCGCACGCCGGCTCGCCCTTCGTCTTCGAGCTGACGATCTTCGTGCTGGCGGTGTTTGTCGGCTATTACGTCGTCTGGCGGGTGACGCCGGCCCTGCATTCGCCGTTGATGAGCGTCACCAACGCGGTCTCCAGCGTGATCATCGTCGGCGCCTTGATCGCCGCCGGTCCGGTCGGCTTCAGCTTCGCCAAGATCATGGGGTTCGTCGCCGTCATGCTGGCTGCCGTCAACATCTTCGGCGGCTTCATTGTCACGCAGCGCATGCTGCAGATGTTCCAGCGCAAGAAATAGCCGGGCTGCGGTCCAAATCATGAGCGAAAGCCTGTCGGCCCTCCTCTATCTCGTCGCCTCGGTCTGCTTCATCATGGCGCTGCGCGGCCTTTCCTCGCCGGAGACGGCGCGCGGCGGCAACATCTTCGGCATTGTCGGGATGGCGATCGCCATCCTGACGACATTGGCGACGCCGCAGGTCGTCAGCTGGTGGCTGATCCTGATCGGCCTCGTGATCGGTGGCGCGGTGGGCACCTACATCGCCCGCCAGATCCAGATGACGGCGTTGCCGCAGCTGGTGGCCGCCTTTCACAGCCTGGTCGGTCTCGCTGCGGTGTGCGTCGCCACCGCCGCCTTTGCCGCACCGGAGGCCTACGGCATCGGCGTGCGCGGCGCGATCCACGAAGGCAGCCTCGTCGAGATGGCGATCGGGCTGACGATCGGCGCCATCACCTTCACCGGCTCGATCGTCGCCTTCGGCAAGTTGCAGGGGCTGGTCTCCGGCCGGCCGCTGGTCTTCCCGGGCCAGCATTTCGTCAATGCCGGTATCGGCCTGTTGCTGATCGCGCTGATCATCCTGTTCGTGCTGACTGAGTCGGCCGTTCTCTTCGGGCTCATGGTGCTGCTGTCGCTGCTGCTCGGCTTCCTGTTGATCGTGCCGATCGGCGGCGCCGACATGCCGGTCGTCATCTCGATGCTCAACTCGTACTCGGGCTGGGCCGCCTGCGGCATCGGCTTCACGCTGTCGAACAGCCTCCTCATCATCACCGGAGCCTTGGTCGGCTCGTCGGGCGCGATCCTCAGCTACATCATGTGCCGCGGCATGAACCGCTCGATCATCAACGTGATCGCCGGCGGGTTCGGCGGCGAGACGGCGCCAGCCGCGGGCGGGGCGGGGGTCGGCGACCGCCTCGTCAAATCGGGCAGTGCCGAGGATGCCGCCTTCATCCTCAAGAATGCCGGCTCGGTGATCATCGTGCCGGGCTACGGCATGGCGGTGGCGCAGGCGCAGCACGCGCTGCGCGAGATGGCCGACATGCTGAAGAAGGACGGCGTCTCGGTGCGCTATGCGATCCATCCGGTGGCGGGCCGCATGCCGGGCCACATGAACGTGCTCTTGGCGGAGGCCAATGTCCCCTACGATGAGGTCTTCGAGCTCGACGAGATCAACCGCGACTTTCCCTCGACCGATGTCGCCTTTGTCATCGGCGCCAACGACATCACCAACCCGGCCGCCAAGACCGATCGAGCGTCGCCGATCTACGGCATGCCGATCCTCGACGTCGAGCGCGCCAAGACCGTGCTTTTCGTCAAGCGCTCGATGGCGTCGGGCTACGCCGGCGTCGAGAACGAACTGTTCTACCGCGACAACACGATGATGCTGTTCGGCGACGCCAAAAAGATGTGCGAGGAAATCATCAAGGCGCTGGAGTAGCCACGAGAGCATCGCATGAGTGGCCGGCCGTCGGCTAGAAAAGCCAGCGGCGCGTCCGCAAATATTAACGCGCGCGTGCAAAACGGAACACGAGTGGCCTCGAGCGCGCCAATTTGGAGACAGCTAAACTACTGTCGGAAAGCGATTGTCGGTGTCGGACGCCATCCGGCTTCTGCTGATCCGCGTTGCCGCGGACGAACGACTCGTTCCGGCGCTACGCTGAACCGCGTCAGGCGAAGGCCTTGATGATGAGCGATGCTACCCCAGCGATCGCCAGGCCAAGGGATCCATTTGATCATCGCGAGATCGGTCTCGATTTTGGCAAAACGGCTTTCATAGCCGGCGAGTTCTTCGGCAGCAGCGCGCGCCCTGTCTTCCGGTGCGCCGGCGGAGCGGGGCCGGGTCAGTACCCCTCGCGCTCCATGCGCTTGCGCAGCAGCTTGCGGTAGCGGCGGACGGCTTCGGCCTTTTCGCGGGCGCGGCGTTCGGAGGGCTTTTCGTAGTTGCGCCGCAGCTTCATCTCCCGGAATACCCCTTCGCGCTGCATCTTCTTCTTGAGGGCTCGCAGAGCCTGGTCGACATTGTTGTCGCGAACGAGGACTTGCACGGGCGCTTTTCTCCATCAAGAGCCGTGGCCACGGGCCGCCGGATAGCGGCCTTCTAACCTAGGCTAACACCGGAACCGCCGCCTGTGAAGCATGCCGCCGCCGCTTTACCGCCGGCGGATGCCGGCACATATTGCAGCCTATGGCTCTCCTCAAGATCGCCCGCATGGGCAACCCGATGCTGCGCGCCCGCGCCGCCGCGGTCGCAGACCCGACGGCGCCGGAGATCCGGCGGCTGGTCGACGACATGATCGAGACGATGGAGGATGCCGGCGGCACCGGGCTGGCGGCACCGCAGGTGCATGTGCCGTTGCGCCTCGTCGTGTTCTTTGTCGGCCCGGAGCGGCTGAGCGGACTGCCCGAGGACACCGAGCAGGACCTGACGGTGCTGATCAACCCGGTCATCGAGCCGGTCGGCGGCGAGCGGGCCTTCGGCTGGGAAGGCTGCCTTTCGGTCCCCGGCTTGCGCGGCGTCGTGCCGCGCCATCTGCGCATTCGCTATCGCGGCTTGGGCCTCAACGGCGAGGCGATCGACCGCGAGGCGGCCGGGTTTCACGCCCGCGTCGTGCAGCACGAATGCGACCACCTCGACGGCAT
>JBLMXS010000389.1:0-11334 GCA_050257895.1 Thiohalocapsa sp. | reverse complement strand
GTTCGCCTTCGCCTTCTACGACCGCGATAGCGGCGAACTCGTGCTGGTGCGCGACCGCCTCGGGATCAAGCCGCTCTATTGGGGCATTGTCGACGGCGTTCTGCTGTTCGGGTCGGAGCTGAAGGCGCTGCGCGCCCTGCCCGGCTGGCAGCCGCGCCTCGACCGCGATGCGCTGGCCGCCTTCATGCGGCACAACTACATCCCGGCGCCGCACACGATCTACCAGCAGATCCATAAGCTCGAACCGGGCACGCTGCTGCGCCTCGGCAGCGATGGCGTCCCCCACCTCACGCGCTACTGGGACCTGCGAGCGATCGTCGAACGCGCGGTGCGCATGCCGGCGAAGCTGGGCGACGACGAGGCGGTGAGCGAGCTCGATGCGCTGCTGTCGGACGCGGTGCGGCGGCGCATGGTCGCCGACGTGCCGCTTGGTTGCCTACTGTCGGGCGGCGTCGATTCCTCGCTGGTGACGGCCCTGTTGCAGGAGAACTCCAATCGCCCGATCAAGACCTTCTCGATCGGGTTTCGCGACCGCATGTTCGACGAGGCGCCGTTTGCCCGCGAAGTCGCCCGCCACCTCGGCACCGAGCACACCGAACTCTATGTCGAGCCGGATGACGCGCTGGGCCTGATCGAAAAGCTGCCGCAGTGGTACGACGAGCCGTTTGCCGACTCGTCGCAGATCCCGACCCAGATCGTGTGCGAGCTCACGCGCCGGCATGTCACCGTGGTGCTGTCGGGCGATGGCGGCGACGAGCTGTTCGCCGGCTATCCCCGCTATTGGCTGGCGCTGCAGGCGTGGGACAAGGCGAATGTCGCTCCCTACGGCCTGCGCAAGCTGCTGGCACGGGGCATCCTGTCGCAAAATACCGCGCGGCTCGACGCGATCGGCCGGCTAGCGCCAGCCCGCTTGCGGCGCCGCTTTGGGGAGCGGGCGCACCTTTTCGCCAATTCGATTCTGCTCGACGATCCCGACCGGCTCTATCGCGACATGCTGACCCACTGGCATGACCCCGACGAACTGGTGCTCGGCGCGCACGAGCCGAAGGGCCTCTTCTGGGATCGCAGCACGGCCGAAGCGATCCCGCAACTGCTTGACCGCATGCAGTTCCTCGACAGCGTAACATATTTGCCGGACGACATCCTGACCAAGGTCGACCGCGCCTCGATGAGCGTCGCGCTGGAAAGCCGGGTGCCCTTGCTCGATCATCGCGTCGTCGAGACGGCGTGGTCGCTGCCGCGCCATATGCGGATGCGGGGCGGCGAGAGCAAATGGGCGTTGCGCCAGGTGCTGTACAAACGCGTGCCGCGGGCGCTGATCGACCGACCCAAGATGGGCTTCGGGCTGCCGCTTGGCGACTGGATGCGCGGCCCGCTGCGCGATTGGGTCGAGCACCTGCTCGACGAGACCCGGCTGAAGCGGCAGATGCTGTTCGCGCCAGGTCCGATCCGCGCCCGCTGGCAGGCGCACCTTGCGGGCGCCGACTGGAACTATCCGCTGTGGACGGCGCTGATGGCGCAGGCCTGGATCGAGGTCAACCCCGAGGTCGCCCTATGAAGCCCGGCCAGTGAAGGTCGCCCTATGACGTCGGTGGCGGTGCCGTTGCGCGCGCTCGGCGCCCGGCGCGAGCTGATCGGCGCCCTGGTTGCCCGCGAATTGCGCGACCGGCATGCCGGGCAGATGCTCGGCGTGTTGTGGGCCTACGGCCATCCGCTGATCATGATGCTGATCTATACGGTGCTGTTCGCCTATGTGTTTCCGGCCCGCTTCGGCTCGGGCGCAGGAGTGACCGATTATTCCGTGAACGTATTCGCCGGCATTCTCTCGTGGCTGGCATTTCAGGACGCCCTGTCGCGGGCGCCGTCGGTCATGCTGGCGCATGCCAGCCTCGTCAAGCAGATCGTGTTTCCGACCGAGGTATTGCCGGTCAAGGCGGCGCTCGCCGGCGCCGTGCCCTATTCGCTCGCCCTCGTCTTTGTGATCGGCTATGCGGCATTGCAGGGCACGCTGAGTTGGTTCGCGGCGCTGCTGCCTTTTGTAATCCTCTGCCAGCTGGCGGCGATGATCGGCGTGACCTTCATGCTGTCGGCGCTTGGCGTCTTCCTGCGCGACCTGCGCGAATTCGTCGGCGTGTTCTGTACGATCAACCTATTCGCGCAGCCGATCCTCTACAGCCCGCTCGCGGTGCCGCATGCGCTGAAATGGGTGTTCGTCCTCAACCCGTTCAGCTACCTCGTCTGGTGCTGGCAGGATGCGCTGTTCTATGGCGGGCTGCGCCACCCCGTAGCATGGATGGCGCTGCCGATCGGCAGCGCGGCGATGCTGGCGCTGGGCTGGCAGATCTTCCAGCGGCTGCGCCACCATTTCGGCGATGCGCTATGACTGGCCGCGGCGAGCTTGCAATCCGCGCGCGCGGCGTCGGCAAGACCTACCGCGTCTATCACCACGCGCTAGGACCGCTGTTCGATCTCGTCGACGGCGGCAAGCGCTTTACGGAGCGGGCGGCGCTCGACGGCGTCGACCTTGAACTGCGGCGCGGCGAGGTGGTCGGCATTCTCGGGCGCAATGGCGCCGGGAAGTCGACATTGCTGAAGCTGATCGCCGGCACCCTCGACCGCACGGCCGGCGAGCTTGCGGTAAACGGCAGGATCACCGCCATCCTCGAACTCGGCACCGGCTTCCACCCCGAATACAGCGGGCGCGAGAACATCCTGATGGGCGGCCTTTGTCTTGGGATGAGCCGCAGCGAGATCGAGGCGAAGCTCGATGCCGTCATCGACTTCAGCGAGTTGCGCGAGGTCATCGACCAGCCGTTCAAGACCTATTCGACCGGGATGCAGGCGCGGCTGACTTTTGCCACCGCAATCAGCGTCGACCCCGACATCCTGATCCTCGACGAGGCCTTGTCGGTCGGCGATGCGCGTTTTCAGATGAAGTGCTTTGCCTGGATCAAGGGGCTGCGCGAGAAGCAGGCGACCGTGCTGCTGGTGTCGCACGACAGCAACACGATCACCACCTTCTGCGACCGCGCGCTGATCCTGGAACAGGGCCGGACGTATGCCGAAGGCGACCCGAAGGCGATGACCCTGCTGTACCATAAGCTGCTGTTCGGGCCCTCAACGCCACCTGCCGCGCCAACTGCGACGCCGGCCGGGGCGGCCGCCCTCGGTACGGCGGACGAGGCTCTCTATCAAGACGATGCACCGGCTTCGGAGGAGAGCGCCGCATCGGCGGATGCGCATGGCCTGCTGCGCTACGGCTCCGGCGAAGCCAAGCTGCTCGATTGGGGCCTCTATGACGAGCGTGGCGGCAAGCTCGCCGTCGTCGAAACCGGGGCGCGGTGTCGTCTTGCGATGACGCTGCTGTGCCACACCGATATCCCCGACCTGTCGGCCGGTTTCGCCCTGAAGAACAGCAAGGGGACGTGCATCTGGGGCATCACCAACCTGACTCATTTCGGCAGAACCGCGCAGGTTTGGCGCGGCGACGTCGTCAGGATCGCGGCGCCCTGCACGATCTGCCTCGCCGCGGGAGATTACTTTGTGACGCTGGGGGCCGCGCACCTTGCCGATGGCGAGAAGATTGACTTTATCGAGGACGCCATCGCCTTCCGGGTCACCGGCCCGGGCAACATCTTCGCCAATTCCCTGGTCAATTTGAGCGGCTCGATGACGCTCGACACCGAGAGTGCTGCGCCGCAACTTGCCGAGGCGGAGCCGGGCCGCTCCTTATGAGGCTGTTCAGGCGCGATCGTTGCGCGGCCGACGCACTTCCAGCAGGTGAGGATCCGGCGGTCGGGCTGGCGCGTGACATCTCCGCCTTGGCGCCGCAAGAGGCGGTTCGCCTGCTGGCCCTGCTGAAATCCGGACTCGGCAGCGGGGCCGATGAATTCGTCCGCTACCAGGCGGCCGAGACGCTGAGCGCCGCGGTCTACCCGAAGTTCAAATTTTCCGAATACGGCCGGCTGTTCCTCGAGGACCGCGCCTTCCTCGAGTATTACGAGCGGCACATGGATCCCGGGAATTGGCACTCCCTGGACCGCAAGTACACGCTCAACGAGATGCTGAAACTGGTGCTCCACCTCGACGGCGACCTCATCGAATGCGGCGTCTGGAAGGGCCATTCAGCCTATCTGATGTGCCGCGCCGTGCTCGACACCGGTGCCGTGCTGCACCTGTTCGACAGCTTCGAGGGGCTCCCGGAACCCGAGGGCCGCGACGGCTCCTACTGGGCGAAAGGCCTGATGGCGGCGGACGCAGCCACCTTGCGCGAAACCCTTGCGGGCTTTGCCAATTACCGGGTCTACAAGGGATGGATACCGGAGCGGTTCCGCGAGATTGCCGATTGCCGATTTCGCTTTGCCCATATCGACGTCGACCTGTATCGGCCAACCCTCGATTCGATCGCCTTCTGCTATCCCCGCATGGAGCCGGGCGGCATCATGCTGTTCGACGATTACGGGTTTACCTCCTGCCCGGGCGCGAAGCAGGCGGCTGACGAATATTTCGCCGACAAGCCCGAGCACATCGTCATGCTGCCCACCGGCCAGGCCTTCATCGTCAGACGATAGAAGCTGCTGTCTTTCGATCCAGCCCATGCCATACACCAGCACTGCCCCTCCCTTCGGATTGCATTAAGGCAATGGCAGAACTTGCCGACCGGTTCCGGGACAGTCTTTCGCGCACGCGTCTGATGGCGGCGATGCGCAACCGGCTTGCGCTGTTGCCGGCCAATCATCCGGTTGCCCGCGGCGCCCGCGCGCTATGGCGCGGCCGGCTGTGGCGCGAGGTGCGTCAGGTCTTGGGTTCGGCGGTTGCCATTGATGAGGATTTTTTCGCGGAACTGCTGCGGCGGGCCGCGGCGGCACCCTCTTTCGCGCCGGAGGCGCGGCGCGTCCTGCTGGTGAATGCCGGCTTGGCGGCGGGCGGCGCGGAGCGCCAGGTCGTCAACACCCTGCTGGGGCTGCGCCGGCAAGGGCTCGAAAGCGTCTGCTTTCTCGGCGAATACCTTGACCAATCGCCGGACCGCAGCTTTCTGCTGCCGGCGCTTTGCGGGTCCGGCATAGAGGTTGCCCAGGTGGCACGGCGCAACCGCGATGATTTCCCGAATCATGTCAGGGAGATCGATAATTCGGTCGCGGAGATGCTCGCTCTCCTGCCGTCCGACCTTGCCCAGGACACTGCCGATCTCGTCGCCGAGTTCCGCATGCGCCGGCCGGAAGTCGTGCACGCCTGGCAGGATGCGACCTCGATAAAATGCGGGCTCGCCGGCATCATCGCCGGGGTGCCGCGGATCGTGCTGTCGAGCCGCAACGTCAACCCGACCAACTTTGCCTACCACCGCTCCTTCATGCGCCCGGCGTATCGCGCGCTGGCCGCCCGCCGCGAGATCGTGATGAGCAACAACAGCGCTGCCGGCGCCGCCGATTTCTGCGATTGGCTCGATCTGCCGCGCCAGTGCTACACGATCGTCCGCAACGGCGTGGCGTTCGATGGCCTGGAGCGCGATGCCGCTGCCGGTCGCGCCTTGCGGCAGCGCGAGGGCATACCGCTCGATGCCAAGGTCGTCGGCTCCATCTACCGCTTCTGGCCCGAGAAACGGCCGCTGCTGTGGCTCGAAAGTGCGTTCCTGCTGCTCGACTCGCAGCCGGGGCTGCATTTCCTGATAGCCGGTGACGGTCCGCTGCGTAAGCAGATGACGGAGGCGATCGAGGCCTCGCCGCATGCGCCCGCGTTTCACCTGATCCCGCCGACCCTTGAAATCGGCCCGGTGCTGAGCGCGCTTGACGTGTTCCTGCTGACCTCGCGCTTCGAAGGGACGCCGAACGTCATCCTCGAAGCGCAGTGGCTGGGTCTGCCAGTCGTTGCATTGAACGCAGGAGGCGTCGCGGAAGCCGTCGCGCCGAGCGGCATCGTCTGCGACGACGAAAGCCCGCAGACCGTGGCAGCGGACTTGCGCCGCGTCCTTGACGATCCCTTATGGGCGCGGCGGGCGTACGAGACGGCACCTCGCTTCGTCAGCGAGCGTTTCGGGTTGGATCGGATGATTGCCGAGACGATGGCTCTCTACGGCTACGGCACACCATGCGCAAGCGCCCCGCCGCTTCCTACTCGCGGGGAAATTTGACGACCCACAGCCGGCAGGCGCTGCCGGCCAATCGCGCGACCCCTTCCCTGGCCCGCAACGACAGGTGCCGGCCCAACAGCATGTGGCCAGTGTAGAAGAGGCCCATCGCCTTCTCCTGCTCGGTCAGCAGCCGATGCGCCGCGAAATGCCGCCGCCAGCGGGCATTGCTGAACCAGAACAGCTCGGTTAGCGCGTTGCCTTTCTCGCCGTGCCGCGGCGCGATCGCGCAGTAGCGCGCGATGCCGACAGCATTACGGATGGCAGAACGGATCGAGGAACCGCCGGCTGGCTGCGCAGTGGCAGAGCGCAGCGCCGACCGCAGCGATCGTCTTCCAAGAGGCAGCAGGTGCGGCGCCATTTCGGCGGCGATCCGCTGCACCATTTCCGTGTAATGCGTCATCATGGTCCACAACCGCCAAGCGCTGGTCGGCATGACATGGACGGCATAACCATCAGGCTTCAGCACCCGCGCCGTCTCGCGATGCAGCGCGGCGAGATCCTCCACATGTTCGAGCAGGTTCGACGAGAACACGACATCGAACGAGCGGTCCGCAAACGGGAAATGCCGGCCGTCATAGGGGATGACCGGGTAGACTTGGTGCTCGCGGTAGTTTGTCGTCGGCAGGTCGATCGAGGTGACGTCGAAGCCGCGTTCGGAAAGCAGCTTGGCCTGATAGCCGGTGCCGCCGCCAAGTTCGAGAACGCGCGCTCCGGGACGCAAATAGCGCGAGATCATCGCGATCTCGTGATGCCGGATGACATGCAGGAATTCGATATTGAACATCGATCAGGCGGCTGACTGCCGGCGCGGGTTTAGAACTTCTCGCCGATGTAGAGAATGCTTGAGCCCCGGCCCCGATGGAAGTCGTACCCGAGGGCCGCCCGCTGCTCGCTCGGCTGGCGCACTGTAAAGCTTTCGAGAGCGCGCGCAATGCACGCGCCGCTGCCGCTGAGCCGGGTCGAAACAAGACGCAGTGGCGGTACTGGAGCGGCCCCCGGCGGCGCTTTGCGAAGCAGCCGGCGCATCGCTTGCCGCAACCGCGCGATCGCGAGCCGAGGTCCGGCACCAGGCTCCAACGCCGCCGTGGCCCGCGCGTAGAAGCCGCCGCAAAGCTGCAGCAGCAGCGGCCGCACCAAAGCCGCAGGGGAGGCCTTCACCGCGGCGATCTGGCGGATCTCTTCAACCGTGGCCGCTTGCTGCGCCACAATCGATGCCCGGGCGGCCCGCCATGCGCCGGCCGAGAGCGGCCCGAAGATGCGCTGCACATCCCGCAGATCCGTTTCGAAGCGCGTCGCTTCGCTGTCGAGCAGTGCGGCAAACCGGCCCAATGCCTCGATCGACCGGCCGCGGTCGAGCGTTTCGGCATCGTCCGAAAAATCGAGGAGCCCGATGGACCGCACCTTGAAACCGTGCCGGGCAAGCAGGTCCGCCAAGGACTGCGCCGTGAAGCTGCGCAGGTGCTGCCAGCGGTGAAAGAAGGCGTTGCATCGCGGACAACAAACCGAGCCTTGTTCGAGGTTCTCGTTGTTTGGGGTGGTGATGACCAGCGTGCCGCCAGCGACGAGCAGCGCTCCCGCGCGCTCCAGCGTCTGGCTCAACACCCCATCCGGCAGATGCTCGACGACTTCCGACAGGATGACGACATCGAACCGAGAGCGAGCATCAGCCGAAACGACCCCAAGAAAGCCCTCCAGCGGGTCGAGCTCGCGGCTCAGCGTCTCGGCACGCTGGCGCGAGGGCTCGTAAATCGCCGTCGGAAAGCCATTCGCGATCAGGAGACGCGCCAGATGCCCGCCGCCCGCCCCATAATCACAAACGGTCGCGCCCGCGGGGAGGTGTTCGCTCAAGATTTCGACAAGTCGCGGGCCCGCCAACTTGCCGAAGCTCAGCTCATCGAGCGAAGTGCGGCCAACCGCGTCCCAGAAGCGTTGGATCAGCTCGTCGGTCCAAACAAGCCGATTGATCTGATCCGCGGCACCCTCCATGGTCGACCTCCGCATCGCTTTTATGTTTCAGCCGCGAGAGGTGTCAAGCCGAGGCTCGGCGGGCGCCGAGGCCGGACCGGCGCCGTTCCCTGCCCCCGCCGAGGCGTTACCGGCCGCGTCGTCCCGGCCCGCGCGGGCAACGAAGCTTGTCGGGTGAGGTGTGATTGATGGCTTCGGCCTTGCTGCGCTTATCGTCGGGATGGAGCGATGCCCTCAACATGGTGCTGTTCTTGGGCCGCTTGGGTATCTATATGATGCCGCGCGCGAAGGTACTCGATTTCGGCTGCGGTTCCGGCAAGCAGACCTATGCGATGCGCGATCTTGGGTTCGATTGCTACGGCGTCGACATCCGCGATTATGTTGAATATCGCCAGCCTGAAGACCGCGATTTCTTTCGTTTCGCCGAGGCACCGGGGACTGATGTCGATTATCGCATCGATCCGGGGACTTATCGCATCCCTTTCCAAGACGATTTTTTCGATGTCATATTTTCGCTGTCGGTCCTCGAACACACGATGGACCTCGATGCCGCACTGCGCGAGTGCGCCCGGATGCTGAAACCCGGCGGCGTCGTCGTCCACTGCTATCCCGGGAAATATGCCGTGGTCGAACCGCACGTCTGCATTCCCCTCGCCTCCTTTTTTTCTCCGGCGTGGTGGGTCGCGCTGTGGACCCGACTCGGCGCGCGCAACCAGTTCAATCGCGACAAGAGCTGGCAGGAGGCAACCGCAGAGAACCTTCGCTATATGGCGACGGGTCTCAACTATGTCGGCCGCCGGCAGTTACGCGCGGTGGCGAGGCATCATTTCACCAACGTCACGGTGTACTCGCCGAGCGAATGGAACCCGCTCCTGCACTGGAGGGGGCAACTGCGAAGCAGGCTCAAAGCCTGCTTCGCCGAGCATCCATTCGAGGCTCTCGGCATGACGGTTATGCCGCAGGCCCTCGTTTGCCAGGGCAAGCGGCAGGCGCCGTATGCAGCGCCCCGGTTATCCACCAGGCTCCGCCGCCGCCTCTTCGCGAGCAGATGCCGGCCATCCTGCACCTGATCACCGGGCTGGAGACCGGCGGCGCCGAGCGAATGCTCGCTCGCCTTGTCGCCCGCATGGATGCTTCGCGCTTCCCCTCGACCGTCGTCAGCATGATCGGGCCCGGCGCAATCGGCCCGGAAATCGACGCCGCCGGCGGGCGGCTCTACAGCCTCGGCCTCGGCCGCGGCCGCGCTGACCCGCGCGGCATCGCCCGGCTGCGGCGGCTCATTCGCGAAACGCGGCCGGCGATCGTACAGACCTGGCTCTACCACGCCGATCTGCTCGGGCTCTTCGCCCGCGGCTTCGGCGGGGCGCCGCATCTCGTGTGGAACGTACGCTGCAGCGAATCGACCCTCAGCCCGCCGCTGTGCCTGCTGCTGAGCCGCGCTTCCGGCGTACCCGATGCGGTCATCGTCAACTCGCAGTATGGCGAGCGATTTCACGGCACGATCGGCTATCGTCCGCGGCGCTGGGTGCATATTCCGAACGGCTTCGACACCGCGGCCTTGCGCCCCGACCGCGACGCCGGCCGGCGGGTGCGCAACTCTTTGGGCATCGGCGCGGACGAGACGGCGATCCTGCTGCCGGCGCGCTACGATCCGATGAAAGATCATGGAAGCTTTCTCGCCGCGGCGGCGGCTTTGGCGGCGGTGCGGACCGACGTCCGCTTCGTTCTCGCGGGATCCGGCACCGGCCCCGACAACCGGGGCCTCGTCGGTGAGATCGCGGCGCATGGGCTGGCCGATCGGATTTTGCTGCTCGGCGAACGCGGCGACCTCGACCGGCTCTACCTGGCCTTCGACCTGGTCACGCTGAGTTCGGCCTATGGCGAAGGCTTCCCCAATGTGCTCGGCGAGGCGATGGCCTGCGGCGTGCCATGCGTCGCCACCGACAGCGGCGACAGCGCGGCAATCATCGGCGATACCGGCGAGATCGTGCCGACGCGACAGCCGCATGCCCTCGCCGCGGCATGGGCTCGAATGCTCGACCGCGGACCCGACGAGCGCCGCGCCATCGGGCTGCGGGCGCGGGACCGCATCGTGCGGAACTACGATCTCGACGGCATCGTCGCCCGCTACGAACAGCTCTACGAAGAGATCGCGGGGTAGCCTCCGTCGCGTCAGCCAGCCGGGGGCATTATTCGCCGTGATCGGGCAATAGTGTCGCGAACGCGCCGGTCGATCTGAGCAGATCGCCGACGAAATGCGCGCCGGCCGGCGTCAGGTGGGTTGGGTCGTGCAATATCAGGCGGCCGTCCGGCGTCACGACGCGGCAGCGGCCCGGCGCAAAGCAGATCGCCCGATAGACGTCGATGAACCGGCCGGCGCCGGCGATGCGGGCGAGGCGCTCGTTCAGCTCCACCGTCTGCGATCGGCGGAAACCGGCCGAGATCCGCTCGATACTGCCGCCGCGCACGCTTTGCAGCAGGGCGATATGCGGCCCGTCCGCGTCGTGAAGCTTCGATCCGACAACGACCACGCGCGCCCGCGACAGGCCGTGCAGCATGTCGAGCGTGTGGCCGACCTCGGAGACGCCGTAGTCGGTCCAGGACGACGCGAGGACGATCGTGTCGGCGGCCGGCACGACGGCGGCCTTTACGATGTCATCGTGCACGCGGCGGCACTCCGCGCCGTTGGCGCCGCGGTCCGCGTAGTAGGCGTCCGGCGTCCGCGGGAAGACCGGCTGGCAGGCTACGGGCACCATGCGGACCGCGAGATCGAAATCCTGCCGCACCCCGCTCTCGGTCAGCACATTGAGGAAGTCGGCCGCCTGACTGTCGCCGATCAGCAGCAGCTTCGGACGCCCATCGCCGGCAAAGCTGCGCGGCGCCTCGTTCATGTTTTTCCACACGTAGAGGTTGGCTTGCGGCACCGAAAGGTCGATGCGGTCGAGGACGGCCGCCGGGAAGCGCCCCGGCCAGCCGGCCGCGGCGATGTCGGCGACGCCGCCGACAACGAGGATCGCGGCGCTTGCCGCGGCAGCGGCGAACCACCGGATGCGGCGGCTTCCGGCCATCGAGCGCGGCGCGCGCAGCGGCGTCTCAACGAGGTGATAGAGCGCCACACCCAGGATGCCGCATAAGGCGAGCATGGCCATATCGTCGCTCGGCCCCGGCAGTCCCGCCAGCAGATAGCGGTAGAAGACGATGACCGGCCAATGCACGAGGTAAAGCGAATAGCTGACAAGGCC
>JBLMXS010000388.1:0-4204 GCA_050257895.1 Thiohalocapsa sp. | reverse complement strand
ACGCTGGCAGGCGCGCATCAACCTCGTCAGCGCGAGCACGCTCGGCGACCTGTGGCATCGCCATTTCCTCGATTCGGCGCAGCTGCTGCCGCTCGTCCCGCCAGAGGCGCAGAGCCTGATCGATCTCGGCAGCGGCGCCGGCTTTCCGGGGCTGGTGCTGGCGATCCTCGGGGCGCAGGGCGTCGAACTGGTCGAGAGCGACGCGCGCAAATGTGCCTTCCTGCGCGAGGCGGCGCGCGTCACCGAAACGCCGGTGACGATCCGCAATTTGCGAATCGAGGCGCTGCCGGCTCGCGTCTTCGCCGTCGTAACAGCCCGCGGATGCGCCCCGCTCGGCCGTCTTCTCATTTTAGCTCAGGGGTTTATCGGACCCCAGACGGTATGCCTCTTTGCAAAGGGCAAGGAGGCGCGGCAAGAGGTGGCGAGCGCGCAAAACAGCTGGAGCCTGGATGTCGTCTCGCACGCCAGCCGTACCGACCCGCGCGGAGTCGTCCTGTGCCTGAGGCGCGTCCAGCGCCGCTGAGCGCCTCGCCCGGCACCGCCCGCGCCCGCATCGTCGCCGTCGCCAACCAGAAAGGCGGCGTCGGCAAGACCACCACCGCGGTCAACCTGGCGACGGCATTGGCGGCGGCCAAGCATCGGGTGCTGGTCATCGACCTCGACCCGCAGGGCAACGCCAGCACCGGCTTCGGGCTGCGGCCGGAGGCGCGGCGGATCAGTAGCTACGATGTGCTGGTCGGCGACAGCGACCTCGAAAAAGCTGTCGTCGCCACCGCGATGCCCGGCCTGTCGCTGGTGCCAGCGGCGCCAGACCTGGCCGGCGTGGAGCTCGAGCTGAGTCGGCGCGAACACCGCGAATTCCTGCTGCAGCGTGCGATCCGCAGCCGTCTCGCCGGCTACGACGATGTGCTGATCGACTGCCCGCCGTCGCTCAACCTGTTGACGGTCAACGCACTGGTCGCCGCCGACCGGGTGCTGGTGCCGCTGCAGTGCGAGTTCTATGCGCTCGAAGGCTTGGCGCAGCTGATGCGCACGATCGAACGAGTGCGGCAGGGGCTGAACCCACGGCTCGAACTGCAGGGGGTGCTGCTGACAATGTACGACCGGCGCAACAATCTGTGCGATCTCGTCGCCGCCGACGTGCGCGGCCATTTCGGCGACAAGGTCTACGAGACGGTGATCCCACGCAACGTGCGCGTTTCGGAGGCGCCGTCGCATGGCCTGCCGGTCCTGCTCTACGACCACCGCTGCTCGGGGTCGCAGGCCTATATCCAACTCGCCGCCGAAATGCTGCGGCGCAACAGCATCCGGGCCGTGGCATGAGCGCGGGCGCGTTGCGGCGGCAGCCGCTCGGCCGCGGCCTTGCCGAGCTGTTCGGCGAGACCGGCGCACGACCGCCCAGCGAACGGCCCGCGGGGACGCATAATGTGCCGATCGAGGCGATCCGCCCATCGCCGTTCCAGCCGCGCCGCCATTTTGCCGAGGCCGAGCTCGAGGCGCTGGCGCAATCGATCCGCGAGAAGGGCATCGTGCAGCCGCTCCTGGTGCGGCCGGTCGCCGACATGACAGCGGATTTCGAACTGGTCGCCGGCGAACGGCGATGGCGCGCGGCACAGCGCGTCGGCCTGCACGAGGTGCCGGTCATCATCCGCTCTTTCGCCGATTCCGAAGTCATCGAGATCGCGCTGGTCGAGAACCTGCAGCGCGAGGATCTGTCGCCGCTCGAGGAGGCGGAGGCCTACAGCCGGCTGGTGCGCGAGTTCGGCCGCAGCCAGGCAAGCCTCGCCGATTCCGTTGGCAAGAGCCGCAGCCACGTCGCCAATACGCTGCGCCTGTTGGGCCTGCCGGCGCCGGTGCGGCAGCGCCTCGAAGACGGCGCGCTGTCGGCCGGCCACGCCCGCGCGCTGCTGATGGCGGCCGACCCCGCTTCCCTGGCCGATGAGGTCGTGCGCCGCGGCCTCAACGTACGAGCGACCGAATGCCTGGTGCAGCGCAGCCTGGCCGCTCCGAAACCACCGCCGGCCGAGCGGCTCGACATCGACACCGCGACGCTCGAACGCGAGTTGGCGGCGGCTCTAGGCCTGCGCATCGTGCTCTCCCCGAAGCGCCGCGGCGGCAGCCTGACCGTGCATTACGCCACGCTCGACCAGCTCGACCGCATCCTGTCCCTGCTGCGACCGCGACCGGACATCTAAAGCACGCATACGCGGGGTCGCAGCGGTCACGGTTGGTCGAGTTTCAATCCCGCAGCACCAGAGCAAGGCAGGTAATGTCGTCGGACTGGTCGACGCCGGCGGCGAACCGGCCGGTGGCGCCAAGCACGCGGGCGACGAGATCGGCGGCGCCAGCCCCGCGCGCGGCTTCAAGGGCCGCTTCGAGCCGCGCGGTGCCGAACTCCTCGCCTTCGGTGTCGAGCGCCTCGGTGATCCCGTCGCTGAACAGGAACAGCGCATCGCCCGGCCGCAGCACGGTCTCATCGATCCGGTAGGACATCGCGGGGTCGATGCCGAGCGGCACGCCGGTCAGCGTCAGCGCCTCGCGGCCGCCATCGGCGCGCAGCAGGTAGGGCGGGTTGTGCCCGGCGTTGCAGTAGCGCAGCAGGCCGCTCTTCAGGTCGAGGACGGCATGAAACACCGTGACGAACGTGCAGGTGGCGTTCTGCGCGGCGAGTAGTCGATTGGCTTCGGCGATGCCCGCCGCCATGTCGAGATCGCTGCTGACGCTGCGCATCGCCGTGCGCGACACCGCCATAAACAACGAGGCCGGGATGCCCTTGCCGGAGACGTCGGCAACGGTAATCGCCAGCCGGTCGTCGTCGATCAGATAATAATCGAAGAAGTCGCCGCCGATCTCGCGCGCGGGACGCATCTCGGCATGCAGATCGACCCGGGCAGCGGTGGCCTCGCGCGGCAACGGCGTCGGCAGGATCGATTGCTGGATCTCGGCAGCCGCCTGCATCTCCTCCCGCCGGTGCTGCTTGGCGCGGATCTCCTCCACTATGTTCGCAAAGACCTGGGCAAAGGTGGCGACCTCGCCCGGTTGTTTGGCCAGTACCTCCAGCATCCCCGCGTCGTATTCGTCGCGCCCGAGCGCCTCCGCCGCATAGATCAACAGCGCCATCGAACGGTTCATGCTTGCGAGGCGCTCGGCGAGCTCGCGCACGATCGACACCGTGATCGACGGGTAGCGTCGGCTGAGACGCATCAGGCGCTTTTGTTCGATGCGAATAACGACGAGGAGGGTGCGGGCGACGACCGTCGCGCTGCGCGGCATGTCGGTGAAGACGCCGAGCTCGCCGATGATGCGGTTGCGCCCGATCGTCGCCATCTGGATCGGCCCGGCCGGCAGGTCGACAAAGACCTCGGCCTCGCCTTCGAGGATGACGCAGGCAAAATCGCCCGGGTCGCCCTCGCGCATAATTGTCTCCCCCGCCCTGTAGGTGGCGACGGTGCATTGCTTGGCGACGGCGAGCAGCGAGTCGCGGTCGAACCGGGCAAAGATCGGATGCGGCGCGAGGATCTGGGCAATCTCCTCCGCCGGCGCCGTGAAGGCGCCTTGTGCCGGGTCGGCCGCGAGCGGGTCGGCAGACACGGCCGCCGGCGCTCCTAAGCGGCGCGCACCAGACGGCCGGGCCGCGCCCCGGTGTCGCTGCCGTCCTCGAAGACCGGGGTGCCGGCAACCAATGTCGCGCGATACCCGTCGACCCGCTGCACCAGCCGCCGCCCGCCGGCCGGCAGGTCGTGCACGATCTCCGGCTGGTGCAGCCGCAACCCGCCGAAATCGATCAGGTTGAGGTCGGCGCGCAGCCCCGGCCGCAGGCGCCCGCGGTCATGGAAACCGAAGAAATCGGCGGTCTCGGCCGTCTGCATCCTGACCAGCTGTTCGAGCGGCAGGCGCGGGCCGCGGCTGCGGTCGCGCGCCCAATGGGTCAGCATGAAGCTCGGCACGCTGGCATCGACGATCGCGCCGCAATGCGCGCCGCCGTCGCTGAGGCCGAGCAACGTCGCCGAATCACCCAGCATTTCGCGGACGATCTCGTGGTCGCCGTCGCTGTAATTGACGATCGGGAAGAACAGGAAATGGTCGAGACCCTCGGTCAGGTAGTCATAGGCGACTTCCTGCGGGCTCGAGTTGCCGCGCGCCGCGATCGCCGCGATGCTGTTCTCCTGCGGCGGTTCGTAATCAGGCGGCGTGCCCATCACGT
>JBLMXS010000387.1:0-8811 GCA_050257895.1 Thiohalocapsa sp. | reverse complement strand
GAGCCGTCGCGCGCCAGCACCAGCGCCGAGACGTTGCGGCTTCTGGAGAGATCAGGCGGCGGCAGCGAGAGGTAGCCGCACGTCGCCGCAGCGGACACGAGGAGCACGGCAAGCGCCGTGGCCCATTGCCGGTGCCGATGACCCGCACCCCGACCCTCCCCCGCTTGCGGGGGAGGGGGAGCTGATGGGGGAGGGGCAGTTGGCCTCCGCCGCGCGAAAATCCGCCCCCTCCCCCGCAGGCGGGGGAGGGCCGGGGTGGGGGCTCGCCGCCGGTGCACCGCCTGCTGCTACCGCGGCTGCACCTTGAGGGAGCCGATCGCGGTGCGGCCGGTATTCTCGGGCTCGTACATGTCCTCGGCGACGAGGGCCGGGTATTTGTACTCGCCGGGGGTGACGGCGCGCACGACATAGGCCAAGGTGAAGTCGCTGGCGTTCTCGGGCATGTCGAGTGCGGCGATAAAGCGGTCGTCGCGCTCCTCGGTGTAGGCGGTATCGCTGAGCCCCTTCAGCCAGTCGTAGTTCGTGGCGGACTGCCCGGTCAGCGAGGCCGACGCGATCTCGAACCCGGCTGGCAAGAGGTCGACAACCAGCGTGCGGGCTGCGCGCGCGGCGTCGCTGCGGCGCCCCTTGATGACGACGACGAAGAGATCGGTCTGCTTTACGCTGCTCAGATCGGCGAGCGTGCCGTCCGGCCGAAACACCCAGCGGCCGACCCAATAGCCGCTGTTCTCCGCCGCCAGGTCGGCCTGCGGCACGCCGCTGATCGAGATCGTGCGCCAGGCCGGTGCAGCACCGCGATTGGCGACGCTGACCGGCGCGAGCCCCGCCCCCAGGACGCGGCGGAAATAGAGCGAGCCGCTCTCTTGCTTGGGCGCCGCCTTGTCGACCGCCACGGTCATCTCGCCGCCGCTCACCTGCGCTGCCGCCTCGGCCGCCATCAGGAGCCACGCCTGTTCCTGCGTGCTGGTGCGGCCGGCATGGGCGAACAGCTCGGTGATGCGGTCCATCACCGCGGTCAGCCGCGGCTTCATCGCCGGGTTGTCGGCGGCGAAGGCGAGGGCGCCGGCGCTGTCGCGCAGGTCGCTGCCGTAATCGACGAAGCGCAGCCCCAGTGGCCGCTTTGGCGGCGGCCCGAGCGCCGCCGCGTAGGCGGCGTTGGCGCGGGTCATGTCGCCCTGCGCCGCCAGGGCCGCGGCGACCTGCGCCTTCGCCAGCTGGCTCGGCAGATGCGACAGCTGCGTGTCGTTGAAATAGCGCAGTGCCGACAATTCGCCCCGCTTGGCGCGGGCCAGCACGTAATGCGCATAGGCCGTCGCCGGCAGGCTCTTCTCGTCCGTATGCTGCTGCCGCACATAGTCGCGCAGCCAGCCGAGCGCGCTGTTGAGCGCGTAGTCCGGTACGTTCTTGCCGTGCTCCTTGGCGCGCAGCAGGAAGTCGGTGGCATAGGCGTCGAGGAACGGCACCGTGTCATCGCTGTCGTTCCACACGCCGAAGCTGCCATCGCTGCGCTGCATCCCGACGATCCGCTCGATCGCCCCGTCGAGCGCGGCCACCGGCGAGTAGCCGGGATCGCTGCGCCACAGCCGCGCCACCTCCTCGACATAGAGCAGCGGCAGGGCGCGGCTCGTCGTCTGCTCGATGCAGCCGTAGGGGTAGCGGCTCAGCGAGCGCAGCAGGCCGGGCACGTCCCAATCCGGCCGCGGGCTGACGGTCAACAGCGCTTCCGCGGTGCCGGGCAGAAACTCGCCGGCGGCGCCGTCGTCGAGCGTGACGCTCTGCCCCGGCTCCAGTCGGCCGACAAAGCGCTTCAGCTGGTAAGCCTGCGCCGGCCGCACCCCGAGCGTGAAGTCGCGCGCGATCTTGAGGTCGCCGGGCCCGCTGAGCTCGAGGTGCAATGCCACGTTGCCCGGGGTTTGCGCCTGTAGTGGAAACGACCCGTTGAAGCCGGCGCCGGTTCCCAGCGTGAGCGTGCGCTCGACCGGCGAAGTGAAGGCGCCGGCGCCGCTCGCCGCGAAGGTGACGCGATAGTCGCCGGCGGCGCCTTCGACATTGTTGATGACGAGACCGATCTGCGCCGTATCGCCCGGCGCCAGGAAGCGGGGCAATGAGACGAGCGTCACGACCGGGTCGCGCACCGTCACCGCGCCGGTTCCCGAGCCAACCTTATTGGCCGAGAACGCCACCGCCATGAGCCGCAGCTGGCCCTGGAAATCGGGCACGTCGAGACGGATCCTGGCGGCGCCATCACTGTCGAGGCGCACGATGCCGGAGAACAGCGCGACGACCCGGCTGCTCTTGTCGGGTAGCCCGGCGACCGCGCGCTTGGCGAAGGTATCGCCGCCGCTGCGCAGGACGCCGACGCCGCCGGCTCGCGGATCGATCAACCGGCCGTAAAGATCGCGCAGTTCGACGCCGAGCTGGCGCTTCCCGTAATAGTATTGCTCGGGTGCTGGGCTGTCGAACTCGGTCAGCTTGAGGACCGCCTCGTCGACCGCCGCCAAGGTGACGTAGGCCTCCTCGCCGGCCGCGACGCCGGCCACCTTGACCCCCACCTCGAGGGGGCCGCGCGGGCGCACCACATCGGGCTGCGCCAGGCTGACGGCGAGCGTCCGCGGCGCCGGATCGACCCCCAGCCAGGCGAGGCCGACGGCGCGACCGGGTCCGCGCGGCGCGGCCGCTCCGGGACCCGGGGCGGCGGCATTCTGCGGCCGGTAGGCGCTGACCAGCGCATAGGCGCCGCTGCCCCAGGCGGCATCCACCGGGATCTCGATTGTCGCGCCGTCCGACGGCAGGCTGAGCGAGCGCAGGCTGACGACATGGTCGGTGGCAATTGCCACCTCGGCCTCGCCCGCGAACGGCGCCTTGACGAACAGCTTCGCGGTCTCGCCCGGCTGGTAGGTCTTCTTGTCGAGCGTCGCGCTGAGCTTATCGGGGACGTCCGGCAGCGCCGCCTCGACATACCAGCCGACATTGAAGCGCAGGCTCGTCTGCGCGCCGCTGCCGGCGTCGCCGACCTCCCAGCGGTAGTGCCCGGCGGGGAGGGTGCGCGACAACGTCACCGGCTTGGCCGCGTCGCTGTCGATGATGCCGGCTTCGACCGGCTCGTCGCGGCGCTGGATGCGATGCCGCCAGCGGCCGTTGGTCGAGTACCAGGAATAGCTCCAGCGCTCGCGCAGCAATTCCCAGCGCAGCCCCTTGGCGGCGGTGCGCTTGCCGTCGTCGTCGAGCGCGATGATCTCGACGACGGCCGGCTGCCCCTCGCCGACGGCGTCGTCGCCGGATTGCGAATGCAGGCCGATCGCCAACGGCCGCGTCCGGATCGGCCGCGTCAATGCATCGGCAACCTCGCGCCCGCTCGGCTCAAAGACGCTGACGTTGACCGTCGCCGCCAGAGGCTTCGTCAGGCCCGCCGGCAGGTCTTTGAGGCTGACCGTCAGCGTCGACTTGCCCGAATCATCGGTCGCCGCGGCCTCCACATCCTGGGTGCTGCCGGCGAACTCGTCATCTTCGAGGCCGAAGCGGAAGCCGGGCTCATTGGGGAACGGGTCGTGGTCGATCGCGATCGTCGCCTGCGCCTGCACCGCAAGCCCGGCTCCAGGCGCGCCGTAATAGTAGTTGGCGGCGACCTCGACCGGGAACGGCTGCCCTGGGCGGACCGGCTGGTCGGCTGCCGACAGCGCGATCTTCAGCGTCGGCGGCACGAAATCCTCGACGCGGAATTCGATGCTGCCGATCGCCTGCGCTTTCGGGTCGAGCTTCAGCTCGGCTTTCCAGCTGCCGATCCGCGCGTCCCGCGCCAACGAGATCGTCTCGGCGTAGGCGCCGAGCTTGCCGCCGGTCAGCCGGCGGCGCTCGACCTCGACCCCGTCGGGGCGGATCAGCCGCAAGGTCAGCGGCAGGTCGGGCGCCGCGATCGCCTTGTCGTCGCGCGCCAGCACCGTCAGATGCACCTCTTCGCCGGGCCGGTAAATGCCGCGATCGGTGTAGAGATAGCCGTCGACCGGGCCCGGCGGCGCGCGTCCGCTGACGCCGCGATCCGACAGGTCGAAGGCGGCGCGGCCGACTTCGAGAAAGTTGAAGTCGCTATCCTGTCCATACGCCATCACCGCGAACGGCTCGTCGCCGCCGCTGCCGTGCAGCAGCCCGCCCGCGATATGGGCGATGCCGCTGGCGTCGGTCTTGAGCGAGGTCAGCTCACCGTTGTTGCGGGCAAAGAGGCGCAGCGTGACATCGGCTATCGGCTTGGCGTCGGCGAGCGAGCGCACCATCACGTCCATGCCGTTCTTGCCGGTATAGGCGGTGAGCCCGAGATTGGACACCAGCACCCAATTTGTTGCCGGGGTGCGCTCCTCGTCCGATTTGCGGTCGGTGCGGTCAACCACCGCCAGGAAGACGCCCGGACCCTTGTCGCGCAGGATCGGCGCCACCGGGATGGCGGTGACGACCGGCCGGTTGCGCTCGCTCGAGATCGCCATCTCGCCCTTCCAGACGAGGCTGCCGCTCTGCTCAATCAGCTCCTCGACGTCGCTCGGGTCGAAGCTCATCGTTAGCTTGTCGGCATTGATGCTGGGGACGAGGTTGCGCTCGTTGATGCGCACCAGCCGCACGTGGACCTTGTCGACGTTGATCGAGGTCAACGGCAGGCCGGCGCTGCCCTCGCGCGGCAGCACGTAGCCGGTGCCGGAGAAGCTCAGCGACGGCTTGCGGTCGGGGACGACAACGCGGGTCTGCCAGGCATCGATCGTCTTGTCGCCGGTTTCGGCGGGGAAGCCGGCGAGCAGCTCGACTTCGTAACTCTGGCCGTGCTTCAGCCCGTTGAGGCACAGCGTGTCGCCGCGGGCGGTGACGATGCCGCCGAGCTCGGGGGTGGTGTGGACATAGTCGCCGTAATGCAGGTCGGGGCGGACGGCGATCTTCTCGTTGAAGCGCAGGCAGACACGCGGCGACTCGGCTTCGGCGGCGAGTTCGACCTTGGTCACGCGAAACGCGACGAGGCGGCGCAGCTGCTCGACGCGTTCTGCAACCGGAGCGGACTGCGTGAAGCGCAAGCCGGCCTGGAAGGCCGCCAGCGCCTCCTTGAACTGCTGGTGGCGGTCGTAATCCTGCGCGATCAGAAACAGCGCGACGCCGCGCTCGACCGGGTCCGTCGACTTGCGATAGGCGTTGTAGGCGGCAACGCGGACATGGTCGTTCTGCGCGCCTGCCAGCGCCTGTGCCAGGCGCAGCCAGACAAGCCCGTCATCGGCGCCGAAGGCGATCGCCTTCTGGAGGTCGTCGACGGCCTGCGAATACCGCTTGGCGCGATATTCGGCGTCGGCGTCGCGCCGCAGCCGCGGGATGAGCCACGGCTGGCGTTTGGCGCGCGGCACGCTCTGCTGCAATTCCTGGCGGTAATCGTCGGCGCCGGTCGCGAGATCTTGTGATTGGTACTCCTGGTGGTAGTCCCGGTTGTGCTCCTGTTGGTGCTCCTGGGCCGCCGCCGGCAGCGCAAACAGCACGATAGCAAGCAGCACAACCGGCAGCAGCCCCAAGAGCCGCAAATGTGCGCGCAGCATCACAACCCCCACCTCTGTCACGGCGGAGGCTATCATCAGCCAATAGCGCCGCAAATTGCCGTAATGGCGAATTTGATGGGATGCGGTTCGCTTAGAAGCGGAATCGGTTCAGTCGAGATCGCCTCGATCTTCGTCATGCCCGGACTTGATCCGGGCATCCACGCGAAACGGCTGGGACATTGCCCGCTTCTCGTGGATGGCCGGGTCAAGCCCGGGCATGACGATGAGGGGAGGCGCTGCGACCTGATTGGACAAATCGCTAGCCGATCGGGAAGGCGGGGGCGATGATGCAGTGCTCGAGGATGCCGCGGCCGCGCTCGGGCAGACGTCGCTCCTTGGCAAAGCGTTCGAGCGCGTCGGTGATCGCTTCCGGCTGCCGCTGCGGCCCGGTTGGCAGGTACTGGATCAAATTGTCGCGAAAGCCGCGGCGCGTCACGTAATAGGTGTCGAGGCCTCGGGCGCGCGCCACGTGCTGCTGCGCGTCGGCCATTGGCCTGACGCGGCTGTTGGTGGCGAAATCGGCCCAGTTGGTGGCGAGGCAGCCGCCCGGCGCCAATGCATCGATGCAGCGGCCCCAGAACTCCTCGTCGAACGGCGCGGGCCCGTGCGAATCGTAAAGGTCGACGAGGACCACGTCGAATTTCGTCGTGTTGCCGGCAAGGAACAGCTGCGCCGTCTCGATGACGACCGGCTGCGACAGGTAGAACCAGCGCTTCGCCAGCGCCATCACTGTCTCGTCGGCGTCGACCAGCGTCGGTGCGCAATCCGGCAGAAAGGCGCGCAGGAAGCGCCACATCGCGGCGCCGCCGACCCCTAGCAGCAGCGCCGTCACCGGCCGCTCGACCAGCGCGAAGGCGAGCGACATCAGCCGCTCGTAATGAAACACCAGGTGCGCCGGGTAGAGCAGGTCCATGCTCGACTGCTCGGTGACCTGCGGCTCGTCGAGGAAGGCGGTGCCGAAGGACGGGCCGAACGAGCCGAAGGTGCGGTAATGCCGCGCCGCTCGGTCGTAATCGATGACGAACACCGAGGCGCCGAACGTCGTCGCCGGCCGCAGCACGCGCAGCCGCGCCCCGGCGCCGAAATACTCGGCGATCAGCCGGCGCGACCGCTCGTCATCGACGCTTCTCGGCATCCCTCGTCATCCGCATGGCCTGCTCGTTTGAAGAAACCGAATTTATAGTGGCTGCCAAGCCCCTTTTATTGTCTGCAGTGCCCCCACCCCAGCCTTTCCCGCCAGCGCGGGAGGGCTGGGGTGGGGCCAGAGCGCGGCAAATCCTGTAGCCGAGCCAGCGACGGCCGCAGTAGGGTAGGCGCCGGATTTCACGCGGCGGAGGACACGCGATGCAGTTCGGGTTTGGCGCGCCGGTCAGCGGGGCGCTGTCGGGGCCGCGGGACCTCGCCCGCATCGTCGGCGAGGGTGAGCGGATCGGCTACGATTACTGCACGATCTCGGACCATGTCGTGATCCCGCGCGACATGGAGGCGAAGTATCCCTATTCCGACACCGGCGAGTTCCCCGGCCGCGCCGGTGGCGACCGCCACGAGCAGCTGACCTGCGTCGCCTTCGTCGCCGCCAAGACCTCGACATTGCGGCTGGTGACCTCGGTCACCGTCGTGCCGCACCGCCCGCCGGTGCTGACGGCCAAGGTCTTGGCGACGATCGACGTCCTGTCGGAAGGCCGCTTCATCTGGGGCATCGGCGTCGGCTGGTGCCAGGAGGAGTTCGACGCGATCGGCACCGAGCCGTTCGCCGAGCGCGGCGCCGTCACCGACGAGACGATCGCCGTCTGCCGCGAGCTGTGGACCAACGAAAAACCCGCCTTCAGCGGCAAATACGCGAGCTTCTCGAATGTTTTCTTCCAGCCGCGGCCGGCGCAGCAGCCGATCCCGATCTGGGTCGGCGGCGAGAGCGGGCCGGCGATGCGCCGCACCGCCAGGCTCGGCGACGCCTGGTACCCGATCGGCACCAATCCGCGCAACCGCCTCGACACGCTGAAGCGGCTGGAGGCCGGCTGGGAGCGCATCAAGAAGCTGACGCGCGACGCCGGCCGCGACCCGAACGCCGTCAAGATTGCCTACCGCTTCTCGCAGATCGGCGCCGCCATCCCGGAACGCGCCGACAACGGCGACCGCCGGCTCGGCTCCGGCGACAACGCGGCGATCGCGGCCGACCTGCGGGCGCTGCGCGACCTCGGCGTCATCGCCGTCGATTTCAGCTTCGGCGGCGACACCGCCGACACCGTCATCGCCAACATGCGCCGCTTCCGCGAGGACGTGCTGGCCAAGGTTTGAATTTTCGCAATGAGACAGTGAGACAGTGAGTTCTATCGTCATTGCGAGCGCAGCGAAGCAATCTCGGGGCCCTCGTCGCTTGGCGCATCGAGATTGCTTCGTCGCTACGCTCCTCGCAACGACACCCAATTTCTGTCTCATTGCCTCACCGCCTCATTGTGAAATTACTTACAGGAGCGAGAGGTGCTGAAACTCGGATACAAGGCGTCGGCCGAGCAATTCGGGCCGCGCGAACTGCTCGATTTTTCCTGCCTGGCGGAGGAGGTCGGCTTCGACTCGATCTTCGTCAGCGACCATTTCCAGCCGTGGAAGCATACTGGCGGGCACGCGCCGTCGGCCTTGGCGTGGCTCGGCGCGCTGGCCGCCAAGACCTCGCGGGCGCAGATCGGCACCAGCGTCCTGACGCCGACCTTTCGCTATCACCCCTCGATCGTCGCGCAGGTGTTCGGCACGCTCGGGGTGATGGCCCCGGGGCGCGTCGTGCTCGGGGTCGGCACCGGCGAATCGCTGAACGAGGTGCCGTCGAGCGGCATCGAATGGCCCGGGGCCAAGGAGCGCCGCGATCGGCTGCGCGAGGCGATCGCGCTGATCAACAAATTGTGGAGCGAGGACCGCGTCACTTTCGAGGGCCAGTTCTACAAGACCGAAAGTGCGACGATTTACGACAAGCCGAAGGAAAAGGTGCCGGTGTGGATCGCGGCCTCGGGGCCGCTCGCGGCACAGATGGCCGGGCAGGTCGCCGAGGGCTTCATCTGCACCAGCGGCAAGGCGCCATCGCTCTACAGCGAGCAGCTGGTGCCGAAGGTCGAGGAGGGCGCCGCCCGCCGCGGCCGCAACGCGGCCGACATCGAGCGGATGATCGAGGTCAAGGTGTCGTTCGACACCGACGCGCGAGAGGCCAAGGAATTGACCCGGCATTGGGCGGCGCTGGCGCTGTCGTCGGAAGAGAAGACGGGGGTCG
>JBLMXS010000386.1:0-8317 GCA_050257895.1 Thiohalocapsa sp. | reverse complement strand
GCGGGCCGGCCGATAGATTGCCGCCATGGCACAGCTGAAGGCCCGATGCGGCCTGCGCCATGGCGCGCGATTTTGGTACCGCCGGTACATGACGGCGGCCTAGGATCGCGCATCTGCGTTTTACCCGAAGCCGCCCCACCGAGGCGGCTTTCGTGTTCCAAGACCAGCGATGCGAACGCGCCAAAGGTGGAGCGGCCTCCAGCTCCGGAGGTTAGCCATGCAAGAGTTCCCACGATCCCGCGAACCCGCTGGCCGGAAGGCGTCTGACCGATGAGCGAGAACTGGACCCCGCAGACCTGGCGCGGCCTGCCGATCCGGCAGGTGCCAGGCTATGCCGACGCCGCCGCGCTGGCGCGCGTCGAGGAGACCCTGCACCGCTTCCCGCCGCTCGTCTTCGCCGGTGAGGCGCGGCGGTTGAAGGAGCGGCTCGCCGACGTCGCTTCCGGCAGGGCCTTTCTCTTGCAGGGCGGCGACTGCGCCGAAAGCTTCGCCGAGTTCCACCCCAACAACATCCGCGACACCTTCAAGGTGCTCTTACAGATGGCGGTGGTGCTGACGTTCGGCGCCGGTTGCCCGGTGGTCAAGGTCGGCCGGCTGGCGGGCCAGTTCGCCAAGCCGCGCTCGTCGGAGACCGAGACGCAGAACGGCGCGACGCTGCCATCCTATCGCGGCGACATCATCAACAGCCTCGATTTCGACGCGGCCGGGCGCGAGCCCGACCCGCAGCGCATGATCCAGGCCTACAGCCAGTCGGCTGCGACCTTGAACCTGCTGCGCGCGTTCGCCCAGGGCGGCTACGCCGACCTCCACCGGGTGCACGCCTGGAACCAGGATTTCGTCGAGGGCTCGCCGCAGGGCGAGCGCTACCGGGCGCTCGCCGACCGGCTGACCGAGACGCTCGACTTCATGGCCGCCTGCGGCCTCAACTCCGAGACCACGCCGGCGATCCGCGAGACCGAGTTCTACACCTGCCACGAGGCGCTCTTCCTCTCCTACGAGGAGGCGATGACGCGGATCGATTCGACGACCGGCGACTGGTACGACTGCTCGGCCCATCTCGTCTGGCTCGGCGACCGCACGAAGCAGGTTGACGGGGCGCATGTCGAGTTCCTGCGCGGCATCAAGAACCCGCTCGGGATGAAATGCGGGCCCACGACCGAAGTTGACGACGTGCTGCGGCTCATCGACATCCTCAACCCGCAGAATGAGCCGGGCCGGCTGACGCTGATCACCCGCATGGGGGCCGACAAGGTCGCGGCCAAATTGCCGCCGCTGGTCCGCGCCGTCATGGCCGAAGGAAGACAGGTCGTGTGGTGCATCGATCCGATGCATGGCAACACGATCACCTCGTCGACCGGCTACAAGACGCGGGTCTTCGACCGCATCCTCGACGAACTCCACGGCGCCTTCCAGGTTCACCTGGCCGAAGGCAGCTATGCCGGCGGCGTGCATTTCGAACTGACCGGCCAGAACGTCACCGAGTGCATCGGCGGCGCCCAGGCGGTCAGCGAGGCGACGCTGTCGGACAACTACCTGACGCATTGCGACCCGCGCCTCAACGCGACGCAGGCCCTCGAACTCGCCTTCGAGGTCGCCGAGGCCTTGAAGCGCGAGCGCCAGGGCAACGCCGGCTTCGGCCTGCGCCGCGCCGCCGCCGCCGACTGACCCGGGTCCGCTTAGGTCTGATCACTCCTCAACTCGTCATCCCCGGGCTTGACCCGGGGATCGTGTGCCGCCTCGAAGAGATGGCGGGTCAAGGCCGGCCATCACAATCTCAAGGGTGATTGGGTGTGCGCCCGCCATTGCCTTCGTCCCGGGCGCAGAGCGACGGCGCCTATCTCCGTTGCGGCGGCGGACGCTGGCCGGATTTTCTGAACCATCCGCCGGCCGCTGACTCCGACTGGACGCGTTCCTTGTTTTTCGCGATCCATGCCTCGGCGGCTTCCTCGCTGTCGAAGCTGCTCACGGTCGTCGGATAGGTTTCGGGGATCGAGACTTCCACCCCGAAGGTGCCGTCGGGCAGGGGCACGATGCGGTAGCTGGCCTCGGCATGCGGATGGGTTTTCACTTTGCGCCGTCCGGTCCTAGAAAGCGGCCAAAGGCGACGTCGATCTCGTCGTAGTCGCGCGCCGGGATTTCGAGCTGCTCGCCGAGATCGGCATTGGCGGAATCCGACGCGAGGCGCCGCAGCTCCGCCGCCCGCAACCGGTAATGAGAAGCGGTGTGCATCGGCACGCCTTCCGTGCTGCTCCCTGCGCCCGCTGCTCGCCGCAGGCCAAAGGCTGACGCTACGCGGATGCCGCCCTCGGAGCCAGTTTTTTTGCGTAACGGCTTGTGACACCGGCCGCAGCCGCTTCCGCGGCATGGGGTTGTCGCTCCCAGTATCTCTCCCCATCATCCCCATCATCGAGCGCGAGAGGCTGCGCCCATTTTGCGGCATTGGGGCGATGCACGGTTCCGATTCCTCACCCTCGCTCCTGTTCGACCGCCGGGCGTGGCGTGCCCACCGCGAGCGGGCAGCGCGCGCCATGCGGGGCGGCGACGATGCCGGCTTTCTGCATGCCGAGATCGCCGAGCGTCTGCTCGATCGGCTGGATATCGTCAATCGGAACTTCGCGGTGGCGCTCGATCTCGGCGCCCGCGACGGCGCGCTCGGCGACGCGCTCGCGGGCCGGCCTGGAATGCGACAGGTGATTGGGGCCGAGCCGGCGGCGGCATTTCTCGCCGGCACGCCGCGGCCCGCCGTCGCCGCCGACCCGGAGCTGCTGCCGTTTGCCGATTGCAGCTTCGACCTGATCGTTAGCAACCTCGTCCTGCACTGGTGCGCCGACCTGCCGGGCGCGCTGATCCAGCTGCGCCGCGCGCTGCGGCCGGACGGGCTGCTGCTGGCGGCGATGCTCGGCGGCGCCACGCTCGTCGAACTGCGCACAGTGCTGTTCGAGGCGCAGCTGGCCGAGGAAGGCGGCGTCAGCCCGCTGGTGTCGCCTGCCGTCGAACTCGGCGACGCGGCCGCACTGTTGCTGCGGGCCGGCTTCGCCTTGCCGGTCGCCGACAGCGAATTGCTGACCGTCAGCTATCCCGGCATGCCGGCGCTGCTGCGCGATTTGCGCGGCATGGGCGAGACCAACGCGCTGACGGCGCGCCGCCGCGGCGGTTTGCGGCGGGCCACCTTGGCGCATGCCGCAACGCTCTATGGCGAGCGCTTTGCCGACGGCGAGGGCGGCATCATCGCGACGTTCGAGATCCTTTTTCTGTCGGGCTGGGCACCGCATCCGAGCCAGCCGCAACCCCTGCCGCGCGGCAGCGCCGCGACGCCCCTCGCCGATGCGCTGCGCCAAAAAGATTGAATGGGGACCGCGGCGGGCCCGGCCGGATGCGGGCGAGACGCCCGCGGTCTCTAAGGCGCTCCCTACGGCTTCGGCGGCTGCAGCAGCGCGTTACCGCGCTGTTCGATCCGGCCGGCGATCGTCTTGCCGACGAGGTGCAGGAGCCTCGGGAGCGCGATCTCGATGCGGATGAATTCCTCGTAGACCTCGATCCGGCCGGTGATCGTCTGCAACAGCAGCGAGGCGCGGAAATCGAGGCGGTAGTCCTGCCACTGGGTGTCGAGAGTCTTGACGTATTGCGCGACCTCGCCGCGGATCGCGGCAAGGCCGTTCTCGATCCGACGCTTGGCCTCGTCGCGGCCGAGGCTGTGCGACACCGTAACGGTGAGGGGCTCCACACCTCCGGTCATGCCGATCATGTCCGTGTAAACGCCGCGCTTGCGGCGCTGTCCCGGCCCGGCAATTGATGCGCGGCACGAACGGGAGGGGCTGGGATGGCGGAGCTGCGTGTGAGGAGCGAGATCGCCGGCTCGGTATGGAAGATTGAGGTGGCGATCGGCGATGCGGTCGCCGCCGAGGATGCGCTGATCATTCTCGAATCGATGAAGATGGAGATCCCGCTCCTGGCGCCCCGCGCCGGCATCGTCAGGGAGATCCTGGTGGCAGAGGGCGAGCCGATCGCCGAGGGCGACGTCGCGGTGATCCTGGAGTAGCGGCAGCAGCGCCGGCTGCCGCATCCTCCTGCGTCTCCGCCAAAGGTGCCGGCGCTGAGCCGTTGAGCAGCAGCAGCCGCTTGCACGCATCGTAGACGCGGGCCGGCTCCAATTCACGCAGGCAGGCGAGGCCGCGGCGGCAATCGGCGGCGTAGGGCAGGTAGCAGGGGGCGCACACCATGTCGCGCGCCACCGCGACGGCATGGGGGCCGACCGGGCCCCATTCGCGCACATCCTCGGTGCCGGAATGGACCCCGACCGTCGGCACGCCGAGCCCGGCCGCGATGTGCTTCGGGCCGCTATTATTGCCGAGAAACAGCGAGCCGCCGGCCAGCACCGCCGGCAAGTCGGCGAGCGGCACCTTGCCGACCAGCGACGTCACACGCTGCTTGTGCCGCACCCGCTCAACGAGGGCGGCGGCCACCGCCTCTTCGCCGGGCGCGCCGATCAGCACGACCCGCGCCGCGTCCTCGGCGATGAGCCGGTCGATCACCGCCGCGAAGTACTCGATCGGCCATTGCCGCGCGTCGTTGCCAACCGTCGGGTGGACATAGACCAGCGGGCCACCGCCATCCCGCCGATCCGGCAAGGCCGGCGGCGCAATGGCCACCGGCGCGGCGACGATCATGCGGCGATCCGCTTCGCAAGCGGCGGCGAGCGCGTCGACGAGGTTGATCGCGTCGTCGGCGTTGTGCTGCCGCTTGCGGGCGTAGATCTGGTCGCCGCTCCATTCGAGGGCGATGTCGAGCCACGGGAACTCGTTGCGGAAGTCGAACCCGGCGAGGATTTGGGCGCCGGTGTACTGCAATACCGGCCGGGTTTCGGTGTGCTTGCGCAGGTCGACCGCAAGATCGAAGGCTTCCGGCGTCAGCCGCGCCCGCAATTCCTGCCAGTCCTCGTCGCTGCGCTCCATTTCGCCGAGCCCCGAGCGCGCGTGGAAGAAATCGAACGCGATCGTCGCGTCGACGCTCGGCTCCAAGGCCCAGATCGGGCGCGACGCGTTCGACGTCAGCACGGTGATCCGCGCCTCCGGGAAGAGCTGCTTCAGGCGCCGCACGGCCGGAAAGGCGATGACGCAGTCGCCGATATGGTCGAGCTTGATGACGAGGATGTTGCGCACCTCGTCGCCGCGCAAGGCCGGCCGGCCCGTGACGAGCTGCTGGGTCGGCTCGTCGTCGGCCGCGAAATCGTCGTGGTGCTTCGACAGATGCGGGCTGAAATAGGGGTCGCCGGCGACGAACACCTCACGCCATTTGCTGTCGAAGACCGCCTCGTCATACGCGTCTTCGAGCCCGGCGCGGCTGATCGACTCGTGGTGAACGAGCCGCGCGTGGGGCGTGTAGATCGTCGCCAAGCCGCGCTGCCGCGCCCGCAGCGCGTAATCGAGGTCGTTGTTGACGATCGACTGCGTCTCGTCGAACCCGCCCAGCGCATCGAACACGTCGCGCCGCGTCATCAGGCAGGCGCCGGTCACCGCGATGACGTTGCGCGTCATCTGCAGCAGCCCGAAATAGCCGGGGTCGTCGGCAGCGGCGTAGCGGAAGGCGTGGCGCGCCTGGCCCATCGCGGCGAGGAACATGCCGGCGTGCTGCACCCGCCGGTCCGGGTAGAGCAGCAGCGGCCCGACGACGCCGATTTCGGGCCGCTGCGCGTGTTCGAGCAGCGCATCGAGCCATCCTGGCTCGATGATCTCGATGTCGTCGTTCATGAACAGCAGATACTCGCCCTTTGCCTCCCGCGCGGCCAGATTGCTGAAGCGGGCCCAGTTGAAGGGCTCTTGCGTCGCGGTGACCCGGTCGGCGTTGCGGCGCAGCCAGCCGCGCCATTTCCTGTCTTTCGCAGCGATGTTCTCGATGCAGACGATCTCGTAGTCGCGATACGCCGTTAGCCGGCGCAGCGTCTCGAGGCAGGTCTCGATCAGGCCGCCGGCAGCGCAGGTCGGGATGACGATGGACACCAGCCCCGGCCGCGTCAGCGCCCGCCGCACGCGCCAGCCGCCGGCCGCCGCCGGCTCGACCGCGCCGGCGATGCCGCGGCGCACCAGGGCCCGTGCGAGCGCCGCCTGGTCCGCCGCCTGGTCCTGCGCGTCGTCAGTCGGAGTGGCGGCCCGCTGGCACAGCACCGCCGGGACGTGACGGATGGCATTCGCCTGCTCGGTCAGCCGCAGCACGAGGTCGTATTCGCCGCCGCCCAGAAGGTTTTCCGGGAGGTCTTCGCGCCCGATTTTCTGCAGCAGCGGAGCGCGCGCCGCCCACAACCTTCCAATGTAATTGATCGACAGCAGCAGGGCGGGCGACCATTGCGGCTTGAAGAAGGCGCCGACCGCGCCGCTCCCGAGATCGTCCCGGCGCTCGTCGCTGTAGAGGAAATCGGCCTCGGGATGGGCCGCCAGCGCCAGCGCCATTTCGAGAAACGCGTCGACCCCGAGCTCGTCGCCGGGCGTCAGCAGCGTGACATAGGCCTCGGGGTCCGCCGCGATCTCGGCCGGCAGCGGCGCCGTCAGCTCGGCGACGATCTCGGTGCGGTCGGCGATTGCCGGCCCCGCCGCGGCGAGCAGCGGCTCGCGCATGGTCTCCGCCGCCGGCATCGCCACCAGCAGACGCCACTCGGGATAAAGCTGCGCCGCCAGCGAGCGGAGCGTCACCTCGGCCTGGCGCAGCGCATTGTCGTCGGCGACCGGCAGCAGCGCGACAAACCGCACGCGGTGGTCGCGATGCGCCAGGATCTCGCGGTAGAGGTCATGTTCCGCCGGCGGCATCCGGCGGCGCAGCGACCACGGCCCGGCGCGATCCGACAGGTCTTCGACGACGATGCGGAAATCGGTGCCGATCTCGCCGCCGTTCCTGTCGCGCAAAGTGATCGCCAGCGTGTGCTCGCCGCGCGGCAGGATGCGGTGCGGCAGCAGCGCCTGGTAGCCGCTCGCCAGCGCCCCCTCCCAATCGGGCAGCGCCGCGTGCACGTCGAGCCGGCGCAGGCCGTAATCGGCAAGCGCCAGCGGCCGGCCGTCGACGCTGATCTCGATCGCCTGCATCCCGGCGCGAGCCAGCGCCCAGCCGGCGATCTGCAGATTGCCGCGCACCGGCGTCGCCGCGGCGCCGCCGATCACCAGCGGCGCGTCCACGTGCAGCTTGCGGTCGGGGTCCTGGCGCAGGATGCCGCCGCGGCTGGGTTGACGCGCCGCCAGCGGGATCGCGACCTCGTCGCTGCGCCCGTCGGCGCCCATCACCTTTAGGCTAACGGTATGCTCGCCCACCGTCCTGCCGGCCGTCGCGGCGAACGCGAAGCCGCACTGCCGCGCATGCGGCAGCATCGGGAACAGATTGCCGAGCTCGGGACTGGCGATGCCGAGCAACGCCTCGCCGACCGGCTCGCCGTCGAGCACCACCGCGATCGCCGCCGCCGGCGCCGCCGCCAGCGTCCAGCCGCTCAGCGTCAGTCTTCCGTCGGTCGTCAGGGTGGCGACATCGACATGGTGACGGAAGCCGACCGGCGGCGGCCGCCGCGGCGCCGGCCGCGTTGGCACCTCGACGACGGCGCCAGCTTCGGCGGCGATGCCGTCGCGCGATCTGACGACGACCGTCACGGTCTTGCGGCCGGCCCCGTGGGCGGTAACGTCGGCGGACAGCCGCAAGCCGGAAAACCGCGGGTTCGGATAGTCGCGGCAGCGCTCCTCGATGTCGGGGCGCACCCGGCCGTACTCGGCGGCGCCGAGCGGCTCGCCGTCGAGCCACACCTCGATCGCCGCGAGCCGGCCGAGGCACACCGCCCAGCCGCTGATTTGCAGCACGCCGCCCGGGTCGACCGCCGCCTTTTCGAGGGCGAGCACGATCGGCTCCGGGAAGGGCGAGGGCGCGGGGTCTAGCGGGTCGACAATGCGCGACGGGGTACGCGCCGGCGGCACCGTAAAACGCAGCGGGTGGTGGCCCATGTCGCCGTCGGCGGTGCGCACCGTGAGGACCGGCTGCGGCGCCGCGCCGTGCTCTGAATGCGGCAGGTCGAAGACGAGGACAAAGCCGCTTTCGGCGGCGTCGGCCCGCTCGGGATGGAGGATGGCGATGTCGGGGCGGGCGAGACCGTAGCTGGCGTTGGCGACGACTTCGCCATTGACGGCGGCCGCGATCTCGGCAATCGCGGCATTGGCAAGCGCCCAGCCGCTCAGCGACACGCGCATACCGGCGCCGCCGGCCAGGAGGCCCATCTGCTCGATCGCCAGCGTGATCGGCGGCTTTGCCGCGGTTTGCGTCGCCGCGGCGGGTCCGATGCGGTCGGCGATGGCCT
>JBLMXS010000385.1:0-4243 GCA_050257895.1 Thiohalocapsa sp. | reverse complement strand
CCGCGGCACTGCGGTCGATCGCCGGCACTCCGCCCTTCGCGGTCAGCCGCGAGCTGGTGCGCAAGGTGCAGGCCGATTGCGCGATCGAGGTCGACGGCAACGCCTATTCGGTGCCGTGGCGACTGATCGGCGAGAGGGTGCGAGTGACCGTCGCCGGCGGCGAGCTGCGGGTCAGCCATGCCGGCCAGGAGGTTGCAAGCCATCAGTGTTGCGCCGGCCGCTTCGAACGCCGCGTCGATCCGCTGCACTTCGCCGGCGTCGCCGGCTTTCGATCGAAGGCGACGGTCCCGCTCTCAGCCGCGGCCGATGTTCCCGATCCCGAGCTGCTGCGCCCGCTGCTCGAATACGAGCGGCTGGTCGGAGGGCGCTGGTGATGGAGCACGATCACCTGATGACGATGCTCAACCGGCTGAAGCTGACTGCAATCCGCGACCAGCTCGACAGCCTGGTCGACGAGGCTGGACGGCGCGAGCTGACGATCCGCGAGGCGCTCTCGCTGTTCTGCGAGCGCGAGATCGCCCGCAAGGACGAGCGCCGGATCGAGATGAGCGTCAAACTCGCGCGCTTCCCGTTCGTGCGCGACCTCGACGGGTTCGACTTTGCTGCCCAGCCCTCGCTCGACAAGAAGCAGATCCGCGAGATTGCGACCGGCCGGTTCATCGCCAATGCCGAGGTGGTGATGCTGCTTGGGCCGCCCGGTGTCGGCAAGACGCACCTGGCCGTGGCGCTCGGCCGACAAGCGATCCTGGCCGGCTATTCGGTGCTGTTCGTGCCGGCCCCGACCTTGGTCGCCCAGCTCGCCAAGGCGCTATTTTCTCGGCTTATGGGTCTTCGGGTCGCCCTGGTTTTTGAAGCACACGATGCTGACCGAAATACCGGGCGGCGGTACCCGTGCCATGTGGGATATGTGGATTGTCGGGCTTGCGGTGGTCTTGCTCGCCATCGTCGCTGTCGAAGCGTTCAAGGCGTGGGAGGACTGGGCCAACGTGATTCTCGGCGGCTGGCTGCTGATCTCTCCTTGGGTGCTGGGCTTCAGCGCTTCCAACGCTCTTATGTGGAATGCCGTGATCTTCGGCGCGGCGGTCGTCGGGTTTGCCGGCTGGGCGATCGCCGACAACCGGAATTCGACAACAGGCCCATTATAGAGCGAGACGAACCGGCAGCGGCGATCCGCCGCTACTCATTGCGGTCCCCCCAACCGGGCGGCGGCGCGCGGTTTTCGTCGCGGTTCCGGTCTTCTGGTTTCAGGAGTTGGAATACGTAGCTGCCGCCGGGGGCTAGATCCCGGAAATGCCCACGGTAGGAAATCGTGATCGGATTGGCGGTGAACGGCCGGCTGAAGACGCTCAGGCGCTCGCAGTCGACCTCCACGTCGAGGATCTGGCACCGATATCGCAGCCGGACCTTGACCCGCCCAAGCCCGGCGGGCAGCACGGGATCGAAATGCAGGACATTGGATCGCATCTCGATGCCGAGATAGCAGCGCTGGACGAGGTCGATGACGCCGGCCATCGCGCCGATATGGATCCCCTCCGGCGTGGTGCCGCCCTGAATATCCTGGACGTCGCTGTCGAGCGCGCGTGGGAACAGCTCCCATGACCGCGGGCGGTCGGATCGGGCCAGCACCCAGGCATGCGCAACCCGGCTCAAGGTCGAGCCGTGCGAGGTGCGCTTGAGGTAATAATCGACATTCTTCGGAATCATGTCGCGCTCGAACGGATAACCCAGCTGCTCGAACAACAGCGCCAGCTCGTCGGCCGAGAAAAGATAGAACAGCATCGGCACGTCCGCCTGCTTCGACAGCTTGTAACGGTTTGGCGTGTCGTGCTCGGCTTCGAGAATGAAATCGAGGCGGCCGATATTGTCGTACTTTTGCCGATAGGCCGCCCAGTCGAATTCGCTGAGGCGATCGTACCCGTCAAACTGGCTGATGATGCCGTCCCGATGGATCGGCACCCGGAGCTTCATGCTGATGTCGCGCCATTGCTCGATCTCTTGCAGGCTCAGCCCGATGCGCTGACAGATCCGCCGGCATTGAACGGCCGGAACGAGCTGGAGCAAATCGTTGGCGCGATCCAATACCCAGGCGGCCATCACATTCGTGTAGGCGCTGTTGTCAAGGCCGCCGCCTTTTTCGAGGTCGGCCCCGGGATAACCCGTGTGATACTCGTCCGGGCCCATCACTCCCTTTATTTCGTAGCGGTCGATCGCCGGGTTGTAGGTCGCGATGCTCGCCCAGAAGCGCGCGATTTCCAGAACCATTTCGGCACCATAGGCATACAGGAATTCGCTGTCCTCGGTCGCCTGATAGTATTCCCAGATATTGTAGGCGATCGCTGAATTGATATGACGCTGGCGGTAGCTGTAGTCGGGAATCCAGCGGCCGGACAGCGGGTTGAGGTAGGCGGCCGGGGTTTCCTCCCGTCCGTCGCTGCCGCTCTGCCACGGGTACATGGCGCCTTCGTAGCCGGCCTCCCGCGCGGCGCGGCGCGCGGCGTCGAGCCGGCGGTATCGGTAGAGCAGCAGCGCCCGCGTCAGAACCGGAATGCGCAGGTTGAGAAACGGGAAGACGTAGAGCTCGTCCCAGAAGATGTGGCCGCGGTATCCCTCGCCGTGCCAGCCGCGGGCCGGAACCCCGACGTCGCGGTCGGCGGTACAGGGCGACATCGTCTGCAGCAGGTGGAACATATGGACCCGCAGCTTGAGATCGGTACCCGGGGTCGCGTGCTCTTCGAGCGCGATGTCGCATTCCTCCCAGAGGTGACTCCAGGCGAGCCGATGCGCCTCGGCGAGATCGTCGAAACGGCCGGCATCAGCGAGCGTTCCTTTGGCTTCGAGCCCAGGCTCGGAAATCGCCCGATCGGTCGAGGTGTGCAGGGCGACGATTTTCTCGATCACCAGCGGTGCAATGGTGCCGACATCGCAGGCGATCTCCTGCCGGACGAGGTCCTTCGTGACCTCGGTGCGGCGTTCGCCCGCGGTCTCGGCGCCGTTGCGATAGAGGCGGGTGCGCGCAGCCTCGGCGATCTGGATCAGCGATTGACTGGTGCGGGCTCGCAGGAACAGCATGTCGGTGCCGAGAGGGAACGCCTCCAGCGTCTCCAGGTGCCGGTTCGCCAGATCGCGGTAGCGGTGCACATTGCCGTTGGTGACCGTGCCGTCGAGCGCGGTGCGCACCGTGATCCGGCCGGCCCAGTCCTCGGCGGCCAGCACGACCGCGAGCGCCGCGAAATGGGGCTGCGCCATGCTGACGAGGCGCCGCTCGGTCCAGCGGGTCGTGCGGCCGCCGGCGTCGCGGAAGCGGATGTCGCGGCGCAGCAGGCCCGCCTCGAGGTCGAGTTCCTGGCGGTAGGACAGGATCTCGACCTCGTCGATCCGGAACCACGTGCCCTCGCCGATGCGGAAGGTCAGCGGCAGCCAGTTCGGCAGGTTGACGAGATCCTCATTCTCCATCTTTCGGCCGTCGATCGTCGTCGTCCGGTTGTAGCCGCCGGCCAGGTAGGTGCCGGGGTAGTGGATGGCGTCGGCCGCGCTGTCCGGCGCGGCGCCGCGGGTCACGAAGACGCCGTTGCCGAGCGCGCACAGCGCCTCGCGCCGCCCCTCCTGCGCCGGGTTGTAGCCGAGGTAAACCAAGCGCCAGTCTTCCATCGCGCTACGCGCCCCGGAGCTTGCCTGGCGGATCGCAGGCCCGCGCAGAGGCGCCTTCGATCAGTTCGGCAAGATCATTCACGACGAGATTGGCGCCGGCGTGCTCAAGCCCGGCGCGGTTGCCGCCGCGGTCGATCCCGATCACCAGGGCGAAGCCCGCCGCGAACGCCGGCCTCGACCCCTGCGATCGCGTCTTCGACGACCGCCGCCCGCTTGGGCGTCACGCCCAGCCGGGCCGCGGCTTCGAGCAGCATCGCGGGATCGGGCTTGCCGGCGAGCCTCTGCTTGACGAGATCGTTGCCGTCCACCCTCGCATCGAACAGTTCGAGCACGCCGGCGCTTCGCAGCACCGCTTCACTGTTGCGGCTCGACGAGAACACTGCGATGCGGATACCGGTCCGCTTCAGCCCATCAATGAACGCGAGCGTTCCCGGGAAGGCGCGCACCCGGTTCTGTTCGAGCCAGGCAGCGAAATACCGGTTCTTGCGATTGCCCAGGCCGCAGATCGTCTCCCGGTCTGGATCGTCTTCGGCGTTGCCATGCGGCAGCGCGATGCCGCGCGAGGCAAGGAAGCTCTCGACCCCGTCATACCGCG
>JBLMXS010000384.1:0-24031 GCA_050257895.1 Thiohalocapsa sp. | reverse complement strand
AGCGTGCGCAACGCCTTGCGCGACGCCAAGATCGGCTACACCGGCCTTAACGTCGAGGGCGACGCGGCCGTCTTCACGATCCGCGACAGTGGCCGCATCGAGGAGGCGCGCGAGAAGCTGGCGAAGATCGACCCGGACCTCTCCGTGCAGATCGGCAGCGACGGCGCCGGCACGATCCGCTACAGCACGATCGCGACCGAGACGATGCGCAGCCAGGCGGTCGAGCAGTCCATCGAGATCATCCGCCGCCGCATCGACGAGACCGGCACCAAGGAGCCGACGATCCAGCGCCAGGGGCAGGACCGCATCCTCATCGAGCTGCCGGGCGTCGACAACCCCGAGCACGTCAAGGCATTGCTGGGCCGCACCGCCAAGCTGACCTTCCAGCTGGTCGACACGACGGTCACCGTCGACGAGGCAAAGCGCGGTCGCCTGCCGCCCGGCGACGAGATCCTGCCGGCGGAGGAGGGCCGCAACCACAGCGGCGTCGGCGCCTATGTCGTCAAGAAGCGGGTGATGGTCGGCGGCGACACGCTGACCGACGCGCAGGCCACCTTTCAGAACAACGAGCCGGTGGTCAGCTTCAAGTTCGACGCCGCCGGCGCCCGCCGCTTCGGCGAGGCGACCGCCGCCAATGTCGGCAAGCCCTTCGCGATCGTGCTCGACAACAAGGTGATCAGCGCGCCGGTCATCCGCGAGGCGATCCCGGGCGGCAGCGGCATCATTTCCGGCAGCTTCACGGTGCAGTCGGCGAGCGATCTCGCGCTGCTGCTGCGCGCCGGCGCGCTGCCGGCGCCGATCAAGATCCTCGAGGAGCGCACGGTGGGCGCCCAACTCGGCGCCGATTCGATCCATGCCGGGGCGCTCGCCAGCATCGTCGGCGTCATCCTCGTCGTCGTCTTCATGGTGCTGTTCTATGGGTTGTTCGGCGTCTTTGCCGACGTCGCGCTGATGTTCAACCTCTGCCTGATGCTGGCGGCGCTGTCGGCGCTGGGAGCGACGCTGACCCTCCCCGGGATCGCCGGCATCGCGCTGACGATGGGCATGGCGGTCGACGCCAACGTCTTGATCTACGAGCGCATCCGCGAGGAGGTCCGCGGCGGGCGCTCGCTGCTCTCCTCGCTCGAAGCGGGCTTCACGCGCGCCTTCGGCACGATCCTCGACAGCCACGTGACGACGCTGGTCGCCGGGATCCTGCTCTATTGGCTTGGGTCGGGGCCGGTCAAGGGCTTTGCCGTGACGTTGAGCATCGGCGTCCTGACCTCGCTGTTCTCGGCCATCCTGGTGACCCGCCTGCAGATCGTCACCTGGGTGCGCCAAACCCGCCCGAAAGAGATCCCATTGTGATGTTGCGGTCCACCAGCAGAGCCCTTGTCCGGGCTTGCCCCGGGCACCCACGTCTTGCGGCATCGCCGCTTGACGGCCGTCAAAGACGTGGATGGCCGGCTCAACCCAGGCCACGGGGCGGGAGCGGAGTCATTACCGTGCCATATTTGCCGACCGAGACATGATGAGGCCGCTTATCGTCATCCGGCGCGTGCCGAAGATCGATTTCATGCGCTGGCATTATTTCGGCCTGGCGTTCTCGGTTCTGCTGTCGGTGCTGACGATCGTCCTGTTCCTGACGCGCGGCCTCAATTACGGGATCGATTTCGTCGGCGGCACGCTGATCGAGGCCCGCACGACCACGGGTCCGGCCGATCTCGCGGCGATGCGGTCCAAGCTCGACGCGCTGCATCTCGGCGACGTCTCGCTGCAGACCTTCGGCAGCCCCGACGACGTCCTGATCCGGCTGCCGCAGCAGGCCGGCGGCGACGCCGCGCAGATGAACGCCGTCAAGGCGGCGCAGCAGGCGCTCGGCCAGGGCGTGGAGTATCGCCGCATCGAGGTCGTCGGCCCGACCGTCGGCAGCGAACTGATACGCGCCGGGGTCTTGGCGACCGCGCTGGCGCTGGGCGCGATCCTCATCTACGTCTGGTTCCGCTTCGAATGGCAGTTCGGCGTCGGCGCGACGATCGCGACATTGCATGACGTGATCACGACGGTCGGCCTGTTCGCGATCTTCCAGCTCGAATTCAACCTGACGACATTGGCGGCGATCCTGACGATCGCCGGCTATTCGATCAACGACACGGTGGTGATCTACGACCGGGTGCGCGAGTCGATGCGCAAATACCGCACGATGCCGTTCCGCGACCTGATCAACCTCGCGCTTAACGAGACCTTGTCGCGCACGATCCTGACGGTCAGCACGGTGGCGCTGGCGGTGCTGTCGTTGCTGGTGTTCGGCGGCGAGGTCTTGAAGGGGTTCAGCATCGCGATGCTGTGGGGGATCGTCATCGGCACCTATTCCTCGCTCTTCATCGCCGCGCCAATCCTCTATTACGTGCAGCCAAACCGCCGGCGTATCGCACAGGATGCCGCTGACGCACGCCCGGCGGCCGGCGCCGGTCGCGCCTCGCGCTAGCCGGGCCGGCGCACGGTCGGAGCACGAGAATGGAACTGACGCCGCTGGTGCGGCCCGGACTGCAGGTGATCGAGCGCTACGGCGCCGGCGGCTTTCGCGTCAGCGGCCAGACCTACCAGGGCGCGGTACTCGTCTTCCCGGACCGGACGCAGCTTTGGGAGAGCGCGGCGGCGACGCTCGACAGCCTGATGCCGGTGGTCGCGCATGGCGGCGTCGAATTGCTGCTGCTCGGTCTCGGCCGCCGCATGGTGCCGGTCGCCGCCGCTCTGCGCGCCGCCTTGCGCCAGCACGGCATCGCCGTTGAGCCGATGGATAGCGGCGCGGCCTGCCGCACCTACAACGTGCTGTTGGCGGAGGACCGCCGCGTCGCGGCGGCGCTGCTGCCGCCGGTCTGACGGGCTACCTGACTGGCACGAGCTTTGCGCACGGCAGTCTTATGGTTTTCGGGATCGGCCATAATGGCGGGCCGCCGCTCGACCCTGGCGCTGGCTGGCGCTATTTCTGCTGGAAGAAGGCGCACAAGGCAGCCTGGAAGACGCCGCCGCGCGAGATCGCGCTGCGCCGCCTCGAACGCGCCGAAGCGCTCGGCATGACTTATAGCGAATACACCGCCGTGCTGCTCGACACCGGTCGGCGCCTGTGAACGGTAGGTCCCTGCGAAAGCAGGGGCCTATGGTATTCCCGTTATCTGGTCGGCCGGACCGACCAGCCGACCTCGCGGTCGGGCACCGGATCCAACCGCCACCGCAGTACACGCCACGTAAATTCTACAGGAGCTGGAGCCTCGGCCATCGACCGTCAAGCCTGTCGCCGCCTGGCGATACCGGGAAAGGCGCCCGTCGATCGCCGCGTCATTCGCTCAACGCGAGCGGCGGATGACGACATCGCAAAACATGCTCGACTGCAGGGCGAACCCGATCATCTCCCAGCGCTCAGCCACGATGAATTCGTTGGCGGCCTGGATCACGCCGTAGACTTCGCCGGTCAGGTAGTCGCTCATGATGTAGTTGGAGATGACGATCTGGCCGTCGTTCAGCATCTTCGGCAAGAGCGCTTTCAGATGGTCACGGATCACCGCGTATTTCGTGTCGTCCGCGATCCAGGCGATGCCGACGCCGCGGTCGGGCAGCTGTTCGATCAATTCGAAGATTTCACCCTGTCGCATCTCCAACTGGCCCTGGGCCAGCGGAGCGGCGAACTGCTTGCGAAAATGCTGCTGGTGGTCGAGGCCGGGTTGGCCGACCCGTGCCTCCCAGCCCCCGTCGATCGTGTGCAGAATGAACGGATCGAGCACGGTCAGCTTCTGCGGGCTGCAGCTGCCCAGGATGACCTCCGACAGCTCGCCGAACCCGGCGCCGAGCTGGACAACCTGCCGCCGCTTCGGCAGCAGGCCCGCCAAATCGCCGCGGTTGACGACAACGCGGCAACTGCGCAGCGCCTCCGGCGGCAATGCGACCGGATAATGGAAATCCGCCATGGCCCCTCCTCGATCCAGGACAGGACGGCGCGGCGCGCCGGACGCGCGCTCAGCCAGCATCGCGCGGTTCGGGATCGTCGAAGGAACCGGCTCTGCCGCCGAGCATAAGCTGATCCGCGCGGCGCTGTACAGATCGGGGAGCCATGCTGGCACCGGGTCGGGAAGCAGGGGCTCGCCAGCGCGGGACCGGAGCAGCGGAAACTCGCACACCCGGCCGGCGTTGCGTCGAGGCCGGAGCTGCCGCTGCCCGGGACAAAGAAATTGCGTTGGTACCGAACCGCCGCCTGCGCTAGCATTGCTGCCCCTCCATTAGGCAGTCGAGGACCTTTTGTCCAAAGTTCGCAGAACAACCGGTCTCGGCGCCGCGCGCAGCGGGTTGCCGGCTTCTGTTGATCATCCGTTGACTGGGGAATAGTCCGCCGGCATGGCCGATACGCAGCCGCATGCGCCGGCGCCAAGCACGCCGGCAGCGGGCAGCGCAGCGCCGGGCGCGGCGGTGCATCGCTTTCCCGATTTTGTTTGCATCGGCGCACAGAAGGCCGGCACGACCTGGCTGCACGAGAACCTGCGCCGGCATCCGCTGGTCTGGCTGCCGCCGGTAAAGGAGCTGCAGTACTTCAACGAGCTCTATGTGCCCGACCACCGCAAATGGACGCCGACGCACCGCCGTGAGCACGGCATGCGAGCGCTGAAGCACTATCTGGCGAGGGTCGAGGAAGCCGAGTGGGATTACCGCTTTATCGCGCGCGCCGCCGACATCATCGCCGGCCCGCCCTCCGACGAATGGTACGGCAACATCTTTACGTTGGCGACGCCCGAGCAGATCTGCGGCGAGATAACCCCCGAATACTCGACCCTGCCGCGCACCGGCATCGAGCATCTCCTGCGGCTGGCGCCCGAGGTAAAGATCGTGCTCTCGCTGCGCGACCCGATCGAGCGCAGCTGGTCGCATTTGCGCATGCTGGCGCGCGGCGGAAGCCGCAACATCGAAAGCCTGAAGCAGGCCGCCGCCTATCCGGACGTTGCCGATCGCGGCAACTATCCGCGCATCCTCGATACCTGGCTGGAGCTGATCCCGGCCGAGCGGCTGATCGTCATCTTCATGGACGATATCGCGAGCCAGCCCGCCGTGGTGATGCAGAGCGTCTGCGACTTTTTGGGGATCGAGTGCCGCGAGAGCTATTTCCCGCATCTCCACACGGCGGTCCATGTCGGCGACGAAATGGCGATCCCACCCGAGCTGCATGAGAGCCTCAAGAAGCAGATGCGCCCGGTCTACGAAGCGCTGCTGCCCCGCTATCCCGAGATCGTACAGGCCTGGATGGCACGACATTACGGCCAGTGAAGACTGCTCGGCGCAACACGAGCACTCCTATCCTTGCTCTGCGCGCCTTATTGCGATATCGAATTCTCAGCACGCCTTTCAATCACGTCTCCGTAGATTCACTCCCATCGTTGGCAATCCAGACTAAGGGCATGAGTGGCGGTTTTCCCTACATTGAGCCGGCCCGCACGCGGCCGGATTACGGGATGCAGGTGGAGATATTGGTCTCCCTGATTTATCATTTCTTCGTGAGGCCGGGCGACAAGGTGGTTGATGGTGGCGCCGCCGGGGCCGCTCACACAGTGCCGCTATCCCGCCTAGTTGCCCCGACCGGCAAAGTCTACGCTTTTGAGGCTTCGCCGCCGGTAGCCGCGTGGCTCGACACCTACCTCGCAGGTCTCGACACGGCTGCGTGCATCGACCTGCGCGCGACGGCGCTCGGCAACCGCGCGGCAACGGTCGAATTCATTGTCGACCGGGCCCACCCCGGCATGAGTCATGTCCGTCGTGGCGGCGAATCGGCGCCCGAGATCGCCCAGGATAGAGCAATGGCCTTAGTGCCAATGGTGACCCTCGACGAGGCGCTGCGCAACCAAGGCCCGATAACATTTATGAAGCTTGACCTCGAGGGCATGGACTTTCTCGCGCTCCGCGGTGGCATCGACCTTATCATGCGCGACAGACCACTCATTGTGTTTGAAAACGCACGCCCCAACGAGCCGGACGAATATTTCGGCTTCTTTGACGCGATCGGATACGACGTCTACGATGTCCACAACATTCTACTGACAAGGGACAACTGGCGCTCGGCGGGCGTTTCTTATGAGGCGATTTGCGGGCCACGCGGCGGACACGCCCTGGCTCAGGCGCGCATCCTTAGCGACTGGTTTTGGCGTACCCTGGCACAGCGACCGTTACTAAGTTCTTGGGAGCAAGTGCGCACCACCTGCCTGGATTGTCTCGGCTATATACTTGACCAGGCGGTCCCCTGATCGTTCCACGGCGAGGGCGGGGCCGAGCGACCGTGAGCCGAGATGCCCGTCAGCTAGGCCCATCGCCGAACTGACGTCAGCTCGTGGTAGGGCAATTCTCTGATCTTTTGCATTACGATGATCGTGTTCGAGTTGCTGTAGCTGCAATGCGTTCTGGAGATGGCAAAGCCAATTTGTGGGCATAAGTTCTCCAATGTCCTCAATGACATGGGGTGCACCACCTGGAACACGATCGACTCGCGATTGTCCTTTGTAGTTACGACAATGTGCCGGGAAAACCGGATGCGTTTGTAGAAATATGACATCAGCGTTCAAGAAGTCGAATAGCAGGCGCCCGCCCATTTCCCGCACCTCCACACGGCGGTCCATGTCGGCGACGAAATGGCGATCCCGCCCGAACTGCATGAGAGCCTGAAGGAGCAGATGCGCCCGGTCTACGAAGCGCTGCTGCCCCGCTATCCCGAGATCGTCCAGGCCTGGATGGCACGCCACTGCGACCAGTGAAGCCGGTTTCCCGGCTGCCGACGGGATCGCGATCCCGACCGCGCGGATCAGGCGGCGGTCATGCCATACCGCGCTGTTCCAAAAACGCGGTCCACTCCTGCGCGATCGCTGCCTGCGAGATTTTCATGCTCGCGATCGCATCGGCGCATTGCTGCGAGATTTCGGCAGCAACCGCCGAACGGAAAAACAGCGGCAGGCTGTTCTCATTCGCGTAGCCGCCAATGATCGCCTCCTGCAAAACGCGCCGCGCCTCGTCGTTCTCGCCTCGAGCGAGCAGGACATCGGCAAGCCGGTTGATGCCAAGAAAGCTGCGCGGCGCATGCTGCCGCAAGTCGCGGGCGATCTTCTCCGCTTCCGCGAGGTTGCCCAGCTTCTGGAAGGCATCCGACAACTTGACGTGCGCCATGATCGACTGCGGATCCAGCTCCAACGCCTCGCTAAACGCCTCCGCCGCCGCCGCCAGGTCCCCGGCGGCGTAATAGGCATCGCCGAGCTCCATCGCGATGCCCGCCGCTCGCCCCAGGCGAAGCCGGAGCGTTTGCAGCGCATCGATCATCCATTCCGGCCCGGCGCGGCGCAACGGTTGCAGCGCCTCCGCCGGAGTCATCGCCGCCTCTTCGAGCTCGCCGAGCGAAAGCGCTAAGGCCTCGTCGCCGAGGCCGCAAACTTCGAGCGCTTGCTTCAGCCGGCCGCCATGGCCGCCGGGCTTCTGACGCAAGGCCACCGCCAGTAACGCCGATATTAGCCGGTTGGTCTTGGCGGGGAGCTCCTTGGCTCCCTCCGGGGTCATCTGGCGCGCATTCTGCGCGTGCCATTCGGCGAGAAAAAGACGTTTGAGCGCGCCTGCCGAGTGCGGCCGCGGCGCTCCCAGACGCAGGACGCCGGCGCGTCCCAGCAGGTCCAGGGTGCGATCGACATCGATAAGAAACGGACCTTGCGAGCCGAATGGCCGTCGCGCCGCCCGCGACCCGAAGATGTATATCGAGCTGTCGCAGACCAGTTCGTCGAGGATTGGGAAGCTGAGATTCACATCCCGTGATCTCATGATGTGGATCGCCTGGCCGATCCCGGGCGAAAACAGCATCAGGTGCAGCGCCGAGCCCTGCACGCCGGACACCGTCCGCGCCCGCCGCACCAACCGGATCTGGTCTTCGAACGACAAGGTCTGCGGGTGGACGATGTCGTACCCGTGGCGCCGGAAGGCCTCCTCGACCACCTCCTCGCCGACGACCCTGCCGATCGGCTCGCCCTGTCGAGACACCAGCCGAGTGCGCGACAGATAGATCCGCGAAGGACCGACCGCCCGGCCGCCAATCTCGGCCGCTTCGCCCACCTTTGCGAAGGGCGCGCGGAATGCCTCGTAGACGAAGGCCCTGAGCTGGAAGGCGGCGTGCGGGACGACGACGCGTCCGAACTGCATCGCCTTCTCCGCCACCACGACCTGCTGGTCGATCCCGAGGAGCTCGAAAAACCGGCGAACGAACGGCACGTCGACATCGGTGGGGGATTCCGCCTGGAAAACGATTGGGCCGTCGAACCTCTCGGCCACCGCCCACCAAAGCCGTTCGGTGGACTCCAGCAGGAAATGGCCGAAGTGAACGCTCAGCACGCCGCCATACATCGCGGTGACCGGCGATACGACGCTTTCTTGCAGCTCGGCGGCATCGGCCGGGTACGGGACCGTCACCTTGCCGTACCAGCGCTCCCACAGCGAGGGCGGGCAAATGTCGCGCGCGTGAGTATAGACGCCCGCGTAAAACTCCGACGGCGGGTGAGAGGAGTCGCGGCGAAGCGGCGGGATGAGACCGCGTTCGACGACCGTTACATCCGGCGCTCCGATGCGCAGCCGGCTGCTACCCAGCGTTGTTACAAGCCGAGGAGAGGCACCCAGGACGACCTGCTGCATGCGGCCGCCGCTCTACAGCCAAAAATGGCGGCTGAGGCCCTCTGGCGTGCTGATGACAGAGGTCGGCTGCACGCCGAACTCCCGAAAAAGACCGTGAATGCCGATGTTGTCCAATGAAAAATTGAGCATCGTCTCAACGAATCTAAAATAATCTTGTTCTAATATTCTCGATGTCGGGTCGAGATTAGAAATGCAGACCAGGCCGGTGGGAGGGGCGTCCAGCACCAGCATCTTCAGATCCGGCCGGGATTTTTTTAGCAGCAAGGCGGTCCGCCAGACATCCCCGGTCCACCATCCTTGCCGATGCGCGGTCGGTGATGCGTCTTCCTGCACCCGCGTGGCGATCGAGGCTTCGACGGGAAGACAGTCATGCAGCACAATGACCGAGTTTTTCCGGCAAAAGCGCTCGGTATTAATGAAATCTCGCAGCAGGTTCTCGCAGCGGTGCATGCCATCCAGAAAAGCAAGCGCGATCGGCTCTCCGAGTATGGATATCGGGTCGTACTTCCGAAAGAATTCGTCGCTCGTCATTTGGAAAAAGCAGCATATGTTCTTTTTGATGACGCTACCGGCAACATCTGCTGACTGCAGCCGGAAGGCGGGATCAATAGCGATTGTGGCGCAGCTGGCCAAGGCAAGGGAATTGCCTTGCGCAGTTCCTATTTCGAAATAGGTCTTCGGGGCCAGCCTCTGATGCAGCCACCCGAGCACAGTCCTGTAAGCTTCACCCTTGAGATCGCCGTTAGCGCTCAGGTCTACGCTCGGCGATGACGTCCCCGAATCCTCGAAACCGATCTGATCAAGATCCATCATTCCTCAATGCCGACCTTGTGGAAGTGAAATTCGCGGGCCCCAAGATAACGCGGGAAAAGGGGCGCCGCCAGCCAATCGCACATCATTGCCGAAGGCCCAATGCCGCCGCCGCCGCCGGGCAGACCGCGTTGGGCGGTCCGCCGGGGCACTCGATTGTGAAAGCTGCGCCCAATGCCCATACCGCCCACCCGAACCCCTCGGCTTCGGCGGCCGCCCTGACATCGGCAAGCCAACGCAGGCGGTCGGGCCAAGCGCCGCCGCGCCCGGCCTTGCCCTGCGTTATCGCGCCGAACTCGCCGGCGAAGACACGGTCAGGAGGCAGCCCCGCTGCGTCCGCCCAATGTCGTACCAGGGCCATACGCTGTTTGATATAGCTTGGGAAGCCGAGGCGCTGGCAATACTGCGTGAGCAGCACGGCCGCGGTGTGCTCGCAGGCATTGCGGTTCGGTGAATTCGCGAGATCGCCGGCAACTGCCTGCCGCGTCTTGGCCAGAGCCGTTTGCAGGCAGGAGGTCGTCGCCGGGTATTCCACACCCGACAATTGCGCAGTCGGGCAACGCGCCTTGAATGCGGCCCCCTGCTCGGCGAAGGTCGATGGCTCGTAAAAATGGAACGTGAACAGCGCGTTGGGATCGCCGGCGAAAGGTTTCGCCTCGAGCTTGATCAGCGCATCCAATGACGACCAGCAATCGCCGGTGAGGACAACCGGCAAACGCGGCGCGACCCGCCTTATGGCGCTGTAAAGATCGACCTGAATGCGGTCCCAGCCGATGCCCGCCTGTCCGTTGCAGCCGAAAGGCGGCTCGTTCAACAGTTCGAGCGCGGCGGCCGGCGGCTCGCGCCCCAACGCCTGCGCGATCTCGACCAGCAGGCCGCGATAGCGCGCCGTCTTCCCGGGGTCGGCCAACACCGTCTGGGAGCGCCACGCCGGGTCCCACTCTGGCGGGCTCGGTGCGAGGACGACGCACAGGTGCGCGGCGGCCGCCTGCCCCGCAAAATCGACCAGCTGCGCGATAAACGGCGTGGCATCGCCGCCGGTCAGCAGCGGTCTGAGGTTGATCACCACCCGGACGAAATCAAAGCCGGCGGCGGCCACGTTGCGGATCCTGGCTGCCGCGGCGGCGCGCCCCGCGGGCTTCGAATACTGCCAGCCGGTGAATTCGAGCGGCAGGTTGACGCCGCGGCGGAATTGGCAGGAGCTGCCGGTCACCGCCGCCCGCCCCGCTTGAGGGCCCAGCAGCACGGCAAGACCGGCAATGAGAGCCAATATGGCCGCCGCCCATCCCGTCGACGATTTCGGCGAGGTTGCCATCGGTGCCGTCCGAGATCGCTCAGTTGCCTGGACCTGATAAGGGGCCACCAGTCTCGCGAAACGCAAGGACATTCTCGGCGTTCCCCGGAGCGTCGACTCGACAGTCCCATTCGACTGATGGTTACCCCGGCCCTGGCCCGGCGGCCTCACTGGCGCGGCCGGACCCCGATTGGCTAGCCGGGTTAAGCCTAGCCATGACGAGTGGAGGTGGCAGGTCACATTGGCTGGGATGCCGGCGGGAAGCGACGGTCCAACCGCGTTCTTCAACGTCGGTGGGTGTCAGCGGCTCGCGCTGCCTGATTCTGGGGCAAAAAGGCAATTGGCGCTGGCGTTTTCGGCGCGGCGGGGCGTTAGCTAGGGCGGCGCCGCTTGCTGGCGTCGCCTCCAGATCGGTCGCTGTCGCTGTGCGTAGGTTCACCGTGCCCAGATTGCGTCTCCGCGCAACGGTTGCAGGCGTGCTCACCGCCGCCGCTGCCGGCGTCCTTCTTGCCGCAGCCGTTGCCGCACCCGCTGCCGCCGACAACGCGGTCGTCCTCAATTCGGACGATAATTCGCTCAGCGTCATCAACGGCGCGACCTACAAGGAGACGGCGCGCACCCATATCGGTCGGGCGCCGCACCACCTGATCGTGACGCCCGACGGCAAGACATTGATCCTGGCGATGGCGGGCGGCGACCAGCTCGTCTTCATCGACCTCGCCAGCGGCACGCTGCAGCGGCGGGTGGCGGCCAGCGACCCCTACCAGATCGGCTTCAGCCCCGACGGCAAATGGTTTGTCTCCAACTCGCTGCGGCTCGACCGCATCGACATCTATGACGGCGGCGATTTCCATCTCGTGCACCGCCTGCCGGCGCCGAAGATGCCGAGCCATATCGGCTTCTCCCCCGACAGCAGCACCGTCTACGTCACCCTGCAGGGGACCAACAGCCTAACCGCGATCGACCTCGCCTCCGGCAAGACATTGTGGACAACCAAGGTCGGGCCGCAGCCGGCCGGCGTCCTGGTGCGGCGCTCCGGCACAATCCTCGTCGGCGTCATGGGGTCGGACCATGTCGCCGAGGTCGATCCGCACGACGGCAGCATCGTCCGGACGATCCATACCGATCGCGGCGCCCATAATTTCCTGCTGTCGCCGGACGGCAAGACGCTCTACGTGTCGAACCGCGTCGCCGGCACGATCTCGGCGCTCGACGCCGACACGCTCGAGGTGAAGGCGACGATCACGGCGCCCGGCGGGCCCGACGACATAGCGGTGTCGCCGAACGGCAAGGAGCTGTGGGTCACCGGCCGCTGGCGCGCTTCGGTCGACGTCATCGACCGCGACAGCGGCGCATTGCGCAAGCGGATCCCGGTCGGGCGGTCGCCGCACGGGATCTTCCTGTACTGAGCGCGCGGGACCGGCGATGTTAGACGGGGTGTTGCGGCTCATCGACCAGGCCCAGGGGGCGATCTTCGAGGATGTCGTCCAGCCGGCGCTCTATCAGCTCGGGCTGATGGACTGGGCCGAGGAGGCCTTCGACGCAGTCGGCTTCGCGCTGCTCGGCGCGATCGCGATCGGGTTGACCTACGTTTTGTTTCGGCCGCTCGAATGGTGGCGGCCGGCCGAGCGATGGCGCGAGCGGCGCGCGGTCCGCACCGATGTCGTCTATACGCTCGTCCACAAGCTCGGCATCGTGCCGGCGCTGCTGTTCGTGGTGCTGACCCCGATCGGCGCCCTCATCGACGGCTACCTGCGCTTCGAGGGCTACATCCCGCCGACGATCGAGCAGCTGATCCCGCCGCTGCGAGGCTGGCCGTTCCTCACGTTTATCGTTTACGTCGTCGTGCTCGACCTCGGCGAATACTGGCGGCACCGCTTGCAGCACCGGGTAGGATGGTGGTGGGCGCTGCACAGCGTGCACCACGATCAGCGCCAGATGACGTTGTGGGCGGACGATCGCAACCACCTGCTCGACGACGTGCTGGTGGTGGTGTGGAGCGGCACGCTGGCGATGCTGATCGGCGTCGCGCCCGAGGAATACCCGCTGGTGATCATCGTCTTCCGCCTGATCGAGAGCCTGTCGCACACCAATGTACGGCTCGGTTTCGGGCGCTTCGGCAGCGCCCTCCTGGTCGGGCCGCAATATCACCGGGTGCACCATTCGATCGAGCACGCAAGCCCGCCGTTCGATCGCACGATGGGCTGCAATTTCGCCGTGATCCTGCCGATTTGGGACGTGCTGTTCGGCACCTGGCGGCGCGAGCCGGGGTTTCCGCAGACCGGCGTCCTGGCGCTGTCCGGGCCGGCGGTCAGCTGCGGCTATCTGCGCCATCAGTTCGAAGGCCTGCGCCGACTCGGCGCCGCGCTGCGCCATGCCGCCGATCCGCGCCGTCCCGGCTTCGCCGCCGCCTTCGCGGGCGATAAAAGCGGGCTGTCATTGCGAGCGCAGCGAAGCAATCCGGTGCCGCTTACGTCCCGGCTCTTCCGGATTGCTTCGTCGCTCCGCTCCTCGCAATGACGGCCAGGTTCGCTACCAGCCGCCGTCGATGCCGATCGCCTGGCCGGTGACAAAGGCGGCTTCGTCGGAGGCGAGGTAGGCGATCATCGAGGCGACCTCGTCGGGTTCGCCGAAACGGCCGACCGGGATCGCCTTCGAGCGTTCGCGGAAGCCCACTTCGAGGTCGTCGCCGTATTCGCGGCGGTTGGTGCTGATCGCGCGCGAGGTGCGGATCGGGCCGGGGCAGACGGCGTTGACGGTGATCCCGTAGGGCGCCAGGTCGAGCGCCAGCGACTTCGTGAAGCCGACGATCGCCGCCTTCGAGGCGGCGTAGGTGGCGCGCTTGTGGCCAGGGCGGAACGCCGCCTTCGACGACACGCTGACGATGCGACCCCACTTCGCCCGCCGCATGTGCGGGACGGCGGCGCGGGACATCAGGAAGGCGCCCTTGGCGTTGACCCCCATCGTCAAATCCCAGGCGGCGACCGGCACGTCCTCGATCTCGTTGCGGTCGGCGCCCTGCGGCGCGCCGGCATTGTTGACGAGGATGTCGAGCCGGCCGTAGCGCGCCATCACCTCCTCGACCATGCGCCTCGTGTCGGCCTCCTGGCTGACATCGCCGAGCACTGAGGAGGCGGTGCCGCCGGCGCGCGCGATCTCTTCGACCAGGCTGTCGACGCCGCCCCAATTGGCGTCGGTGTCCCCAGGCGCGTTGAACTCGTTGGCGACGCCGGTCGGCCGCAGATCCGAGACGACGACCGCGACCCCCTTCGCCGCAAGGTTTCGCGCCGTCGAATTGCCGATGCCGATCGGCTTGCCGCAGCCGGTGATCAGCGCGACGCGGGTTGGGTGGGGCATGGTTTCCTCGCCAGCAAGGGATGGGATAGCGGTCCGTTAGCGCGCAATGCGCTCTTCACGCTATAGCTTGTGTTATCTTCACATTATACGCAGGGTGCCAAGCACGACGATGAAAAGCATTCGCTTCGGGATCATTGTCATTGCGCTCTGCGGCGTTGCCGCGCTTGGCGGCCGCATACAGGTGACGCGGTTGATGCAGCAGGCGGCAGAGCTGGCTGGCCGGCAAATCGCCGCTACCGAGCAGATCATCGAATTGCGCAACGCGGTGACATCGCTGGTCACCCTCGAAAGCAGCCAACGCGGTTACCTGTTGACCGGCGATGATTCTTATTTGCGGTCGTACCAGGATCGCCTGCGTCAACTCGACGGGTCGCTGAGCCGCTTGCCGAGACTGTTCGATGCTGACGCGGCCTCGCTCGCCGAGGTCGAGGTGCTGGCGCGCTTGGCAGCCCAACGGCAGCAGGAACTGACACGGGCTCTCGCATTACGCCGAAATGGCGATGTCGAGGGCGCTTTGGCGATCGTCAAGAGCGGCAACGGCCACCGCCTGATGGACGAATTCCGCGTCAAGGCGGGCGCTCTGGCGGACCGGCTGCGGCGTGACCTGAAGGCGCTGGTCGCGAAAGAAGCGGTGAAATTCCGCCAGGTGTCGCTGCTCGGCAATCTCGTCGTCGTGCTGATGATCCTGCTCATCGCCGCAGCGGTCGGCTGGCTCGGTCTATCGATCCGGCGGCTTGACGCGCTGCAGCGAGCGCGCGAGCGCGAGGCCATGCACGACCCACTGACCGGCCTGCCCAACCGCCGGTATCTCCACGAGTGGCTGAAGCTGGTCCTGGCCGCTGCCGAGCGCAGCGGAAAGCAGCTGGCGCTGCTGTATTTCGATCTCGACGGGTTCAAGGGCGTCAACGACCGGCTCGGCCACGAGGCTGGCGACCGCGTGCTGCAGGTGATCGCGGAACGGCTGCGCCGGATCGTGCGTGGCGCCGATTTCGTGGCGCGGCTCGGCGGCGATGAGTTTGTCGCGGTGTTGCCCGAAGCACCCACCGCCGACCAGCTGGCAATGCTTGTCGAGCGGCTGGCGCAGACGCTGGCGAGGGCGCCTATCGCCGGCGTCGCCGATGGCGAGGTGACCGCCAGCATCGGCGTCGCCAGCTATCCCGGCGATGGGGGCGACGCCGAGCGGCTGCTGAAGGCCGCCGACCAGGCGATGTACGCCGCGAAACAGCGCCGCCGCCGGCCTCGCGGCGGGGCGCTTGTCATGCTGGACCGGGCTGCCTCATAGCCGGTGAGGGTCGGTCAGACCGGCCGTGTGCCCTGCAGCTGGGTGCGGTGCATCAGGCGGCGGGTCGCCGGGTCGAAGGCGTCGCGGCGGTGCATCGCGCAGCGGTTGTCCCACCACACCAGGTCGCCGACCCGCCATTCCTGGCGCCAGGTGTATTTCGCCTGCACCGTGTGCGCCCATAATTCGTCGAGCAATTCTTCGCTCTCCGCGACCGGCAGGCCGATCACATAGGCGTTGATGCGGCGGCCGAGAAACAGCGATTTGCGGCCGGTTTCCGGGTGTGTGCGGACCATCGGCTGATGCGCCCCCGGCACCTGCGAGACGTCGGCAACCGTCTCGAACCCCTTGTGCGCACGGCCGCCCGAATTGTGGGTGGCGGCGTGGATCATCGTCAGCCCATCGATCCGCTGCTTCGCCGCGGCCGGCAGGTCGTCATAGGCGGAATAGCAGTTGAGGAATTCGGTGGCGCCGCCCGCCTCGGGGGGCGGCACTTCGAGCGCGCGCAGCAGGCTCGCCGCCGGCGGCACGTCGACAAACGACGAGTCGGTGTGCCAGAAGGCTTCGCCGTCGCCGAGCCCGCCGATCGCCTTGCCGTCCTCGATGATGTTGGAGATCACCGAGATCTCAGGCGGGATCTCCGCCTTGCGGCCGGAAGTCTGCGTCGCGACGCCGTATTTCTTCTCGATCAGCACCGCCGGGTTGTATTCGAGCTCGCCGAACTGGCGGGTGAACGCCATGTGCTCGGCGTCGCTTATCGGCTGGTCGCGGAACCGCAAGACCAGATTGTCGAGCCAGGCCTTGCGGATCGCGTCGCGGTCGGCGGGGGTGAGCGGCTGCCGGATGTCGACGCCCGATATATCGGCGCCGAGCCCGGCCGCGAACGGACTGACGGTAACCGCCATGACCTGCTTCCTTTCGCTGAAGAGCACCGGTTCCCTGCGCAGGCAGGGATCCATCTTTTCGGAGTCCGAGACATTGCCGGCGTGGGTCCCTGCCTGCGCAGGGACCCACGCTGGGGAAATTGCTACTCCGCTGCGTCGGCGATCTCGACGCCGTAATCGTTGATCGAGACGCGCCAGTGGATGCGGTCCTCCTCGGGCGGATAGTCCCCGGCCGCCTTGTGGTAGGAGCAGCGGTTGTCCCAGATCACGATGTCGCCCTTCCGCCATTTGTGGTGGTACTCGGCGTCGGGGACGATCATCCGCTCCTTCAGCTCGGCCATCAGTTCGTCGCCCTCGGGAGCCTCGACGCCGACCAGTTCGACGATCTTGCCAGGATCGAAATACAGCGATTTGCGGCCGGTTTCGGGGTGGGTCCGAATGATCGGATGGTAGACGGGCGTCCAGTCCTGGTCCTCGGGGTTGAGCAGTTTCGACTTGCCGCGCTTGCCGGCGTAGGAGAAGGCGCCGATGACCCCGCCGAGGCGCTGTTTCAGCCGCGCCGGCAAGGCATCGTAGGCGGCGTAGCCGTTGGCGAACAGCGTGTCGCCGCCGCGGCTCGGCACCGCCACCGCGTAAAGCTGCGTCGCCTTGAACGGTGCCTGGTTGTAGGCCCCGTCGGTGTGCCAGCCCTCGGCGCCGCGGCGGTAGATCTCCGGCCGCAGCCGCCCGTCGACGTCGAATTTGCCGATGCCGAGCATGGTGATCTTCGGGTGCTCCGGGTGCCGCGTCGATTTTGACGGGTGCGGCGTCACCGGGCCGAAGCGCTCGCTATAGGCGATGAAGTCGGGGATTGTCAGATCCTGGTCGCGCACGCACAGGACGTTGTGGTCGAGCCAGGCCTGGTAGATCAGCCCCCAGTCCTCGGGATCCAAGCGCTTGACGTCGACGCCGCGCACCTCGACGCCGATCTGCGGACCCAGCCGGTTGATCTCGAGCATCGCCGCTTCCTCCCATGGCGCTGACGCCCGTCACGACGCGCCAGTCAGATGTCCAGTCAATAGGAGTCGGCCCTGGTTGACAAATCGAGATTACGCGCGGCCGCCCCGCGATGCGGACATTGCATCGACGTTTGGCAAGAAACCAACGGCGCTGTATCGATGGCGGCGCCTCCTTCAAGGACACGCCCTGCGGCCTGTGTGAAAGCCAATTCTTGCCCGGACCCCGTTGCGAAGATCATCCCGTGCGCGGCTGTCCCGCCGACGGTATTCTGGCTGCAATTACGACCGAGGGAGACCCGTTCTATGCTCGAAACGCGGCCGCTGCACCCGACCCTGGCGCGCGAAATCGTCGGGCTCCGCCTGTGGGAGCCGCTCGCCGACGAGGCGGCGGCGGAGCTGCGCGCCCTGTACGGGCAGTACGGCGTCCTGGTGTTTCGCCGCCAGGCGCTGAGCGAGGCCGAGCTCGCCCGTTGCTGTGCGCTGTTCGGCGAGATCGAGCGGACCGTGCGCAGCGATTGGGCGTCGCCGGCGACGCCGGAGGTGACAATCCTTTCCAATCTGCAGGACGGCCTCGGGCGGCCGATCGGCGGGCTCGGCGACGGCGAGCTGCAATGGCATTCCGACCAGTCCTACATGCTGCAGCCGGCGACCGGCGCGGCGCTCTATGCGCTCGAGCTGCCGCCCGAAGGCGGCGAGACGTTCTGGGTCGATCTGCGCGCCGCCTATGCCGGGCTGCCGCGGCCGCTGCGCACGCGGATCGCCGGCAAGCGCGGCGTTTTCGATTACGCGAAGCGGCTGGCGGGATACGGCCGCGACAGCGACCGCCAGCTGTCCGACCAGGCAAGGCGGCTGACCCCGCCGGTGACGCACGCCCTGGTGCGGGCCCATCCCGAGAGCGGGGAGCGCTCGCTCTACCTCGATTGGACGACGACGATCGGCATCGACTACATGGACACCACCTCCGGGCTCGCCCTGCTCGACGAGGTCTACGCGAATGCGACGCGCGACGAGTTCGTCTATGCGCACCAATGGCAGGTCGGCGACATCGTCCTGTGGGATAACGGCTTTACGATGCACCGCCGCACCGCGTTCGATGCGGCGGCGCGGCGGCTGATGAAGCGCCTGACGATGCGGCTCGACCGCACCCGTCACGTCCTGCCCGACGGGCGTCCGGCGCAATCGGAGGTCGGCATGCCGATCTGATCGGCGGTCGCGGCGTCGGTCCGGCGCGCCGGTGCGGGCCGCCGCAGCAGGCTGACGCCGACCCACACCGCCGGCACGGCGCAGACCGCCCAGCCGGCGGCGTAGCCGCCGGTCAGCGCGAGCAGCAGCGAGAACAGGAACGGCCCAACGAGCGCGCCGACCTGGCCGAACGACAGGACGCCGCCGGTCACGGCGCCGATCCGGCCGTCAGGCGCCAGCCGCGCCGTCTCGGACAACAGGATGCCGTGCCATGACAGCGCGGTGGCGCTGAGCACGCCGCCGACCGCGGCGACGGCGGCGGCCGGCCAGTCGGGGCCGACCAGGGCGAGGATCGCGACGCTGCCCGCCATCCCGAACGCCAGCCCCGCCATCATCAGCGCCGGCGGGACATGAAAGCTGCCGAGCCAGCCCCACAGAATGCGGCAGGGCACCGCAAGCGCGACGGCGATCGAGAACAGCAACCCCGCCGCGGTCAGGCTGCGCCCGCCGGCGACGAGATAGGTGACGAAATAGGCGGTGAAGACGGCCTGGACGCCGTTGAATGCGAAGCATGCCAAGGAGAGCGCCCGCAGCTCGCGCGCCTGCGTCACTGCCGTGATCGTGGCGAGGAAATCGGCGATGCGAAACTGGCGGGTCGGCACCCGGTCGTCATCGAAGCGCCGCCGCAGCGGCTGCAGCAGCAAGGCGCCGCACAGGCAGGCGGCGGCGGTGACCAGCATCGCGCCCCGCCAGCCGGCGGCGGTGGCCAGCGCCGGGCCGACAAAGCCGCAGATCAGGAGCCCCGCCGGCACCGCCGTCTGCTTGATCGAAAACACCAGCGGAGCCAGCCGCGGCGGCGACACCCGCCCCAACAATTGCGAGCTGGTCGGCGTCGAGATGGCGCCGCCGCCACCGCCGATCGCCGCCGACAACGCCAGCCCGACGATGCCTCCCGCCGCGCCCGCCGCCATGCCGCCGGCGAGCAGCACCAGCGCCGCCTGGCTCATGCGCAATGGGCCGTGCCGGATGATGAAGCTGCCGCAGCCCATCTGCGCCAGCAGCGCGGCCGCCGCCGCCAGCCCATAATAAATGCCGACCCAGGCCGGATCCGCCTGCAGTTCGGCGATCACCAGCGGCGCGACGACCGCTGGCAAGGTCTTTCCGACCGAGGCGAAGATCTGCTGCAGGAACATCGCCGCGAGGGCAACGAGCAACGTCGACAACGATCAACCGCTCCTCGGCACCGGCATCGGTCGAGGCTACGACAACGGCGTGCCAATCGCGGCGCGCTGTAGACGCATGCCAGCCCGGCAAAGTCGGGTCGCGCTGGCGTATCGCTGCCCGCTCGAAGCCGCGATCGGCACGCACCAGAACAAGCGAGGGCGGGCGGACCAACCCGCCGTTGCGGCGAGGCGTGCCAGCGCAATAAGCTTCGCGGCAGCGATAACCACCCTTCCACGCGGAGGCGAGATGGCGGATCGAGAATTTCGGGTCGTCGTCGCCGGCGCCGGCGTCGCCGGGCTGTTCATGGCGGAGATGCTGAAGCGCGCCGGCATCGACTTCACGGTTTACGAGAAGGCGAGCGAGGTCGGCGGCACCTGGCGCGACAACACCTTTCCCGGTCTCTTTGTCGATGTCCTGTCGCGCCAGTACGAGTTTCCGTTCCAGCCCAACTACAACTGGTCGCGCAAATACGCGCCGGCGACGGAGATCCTGGCCTATATCAAGAAGGTCGCGGGCGACCGCCGTCTTACAAGCTGCATCCGGTTCGAGGAGGAAATCACCGGCGCGCGCTTCCGCGACGGCAGATGGCATATCGAGACGGCCAAGGGCCGCACGGATGTCGCCGATGTGTTCGTCGCCGCCACCGGGTTTCTCCACAAGCCGGTGCTGCCGGACATCGCCGGGCGCGAAAGCTTCGCCGGACCCTCGTTTCACTCCGCCCGCTGGGATCACAGCGTGCCCTATGAGGGGCGGCGCTGGGGCGTCATCGGCAGCGGCGCCAGCGGGGTGCAGATCACCGAGGCGCTGGCCTGGGCGGGCTGTGATGTCACGCAATTCATCCGCCGCGCGCAATGGGTCCATATTCGCGACAATCCGCACAGCACCTGGTTCGAGCGCATCCGCTTGCGGCTCCCCGGCGGCTACCAGCGCGAGCAGCGCCGGCTGTGGCAGACGATCAACGAAATGGACGCCTGGCGCCTCTATCCCGGGCCACAGCGCGAGGCGATGGAGCGCGATTATCGGTCCTATCTCGATTACATCGAAGACGCCGAACTGAAAGCCAAGCTGACGCCGGACTACAATCTCGGCTGCACCCGTATTCCGAAATCGGACCGCAATTATTACCAGGCGGTGCAGCTGCCGAACGCGCATGTCGTCAAGGGCCGGATCGAGCGGATCAAACCGGACGGGGTCGTCATGGCGGACGGGTCGCGCATCGGCCTCGACGTCCTCGTCTATGCCACCGGCTTCGACCCGCACGCCTACATGCGGCCGATGCAAGTGACCGGTCTCAACGGCGTGACGATCGACGAGGCGTGGAAGGACAGGATCTATTCCTGGGGCGGCATCGCGCTGCCTGGCTTTCCCAACCTGTTCATGCTCTACGGCCCGTTTGCGCCGGTGAACAACGTGCCGGTGCCGCTCGGCCTCGACCAGGAGATCGGCTGCATCATGCGGCTGATTGCCGAGGCGCGGGCGCGCCGGGCCGCGGTTGCGCCGACCGCCGCAGCTACCGAAAGCTTCCTGGCCCGGCTCGACGCCGCCTTCCCGGGCACCGTGTGGGCCGGCGGCTGCAAGAACTGGTACACCAGCAGCCAGCCCAACCCCGTTCTATGGCCCTTCCCGCAGAGCAGGCACAAGGCCTTCTTTGCGGAAGTCCCTCTCGAAGACTTCCAGTTCATTCCGGTTAGCCAGCGGGGATAAGGGGTGGCCGGCCGGCCTCGTGAACCGGTCGGCGCTGGACTTGCGGTCATCTTGCGGCAGCGTCGCCGCGCCGTCGCGTGCCCCTGGACCCCGCCATCGCGGCGCGACATTGGTTCTTGAAGCTAAGAACATCGCGCTCTAGTTGCGACCACGGTCAAAAACGCAATCAGTTTCGTCGCGCCGTCAATCCGCTTTGGATCTCAGACAACAGAACCACTGCGCCCGCCGCAAGTCCACAATCCTTTGCATCGCCTTAAAGGCGAAGAGCAGATGGTTTGAAGACCAAAAGACCATGTCCGGAACGATTCCGCCATATCGACAGTTGAACCTGCGGTCGCCGGCGGTATTGCCTGCCTGGTATTTGGGGTCGGCTCGGTCTCGATTGGGTGCGCTGGCGGGAGATGGCTGGCCAAATTGACGAGATCGAGGACGGTTTGGAAAGCCCGCTTCCGGCTCTGGGTCGGGCAAGACGGCTGCCATTGCCTTTCCGACCGCTGCCGAAATCGCAAGAACCGCGGCGGGATGCGCACCGCGAAGAATGCATGCATAGGAGAGTGCGATGGCGGCGAGTGATGTCGATCCCGCAGGCGTTGCAGCGGCGACAAACGGCGCGGGATTTCACGTCGAGCGCAGCGTTCAGGGTGGCGAGGAGTTCGCTGGCGACGACTTTCACCGCGCGTTGTTGCACGCCCTGCAATCGGCGCGGCGCGGCGATTTCTCGATCCGCCTGGCGGGCGATCAGGAAGGCATGAGCGGCCGCATTGCCGATGCGTTCAACGACATTGTTGCCGCCGCCGAAGGGATGGCCCAGCAGCTCGAGTTTGTCGGCCAGCATGTCGGCCGCGATGGGGAGACCCGGCACCGCGTCAAATATGCGTTGTCGGGCGGCGCCTGGGGCGGGATGGAGAGCACCGTCAACACGCTGATCGACGACCTCCTGTGGCCGACAATGGCCGTCACCGACTCGATCGCCGCGGTGGCCCGCGGGGACCTGTTGCGGACCGTGCGTCTCGACGTCGGCGGCCGGCCGCTGCGCGGCGAATTCCTGCGCCTGGCCATGATCGTCAACACGATGATCGAGCAGCTTTCGGTCTTCACCTCGGAAGTGACGCGGGTCGCGCGCGAGGTCGGGACCGACGGCAAGCTCGGCGGCCAAGCGCAGGTGCGCGAGGTGACGGGGGTGTGGCGCGACCTGACCGAAAGCGTCAACTCGATGGCCTCCAACCTTACCGCCCAGGTTCGCAATATCGCCGAGGTGACGATTGCGGTCGCCAACGGCGATCTGTCGAAGAAGATCACGGTCGACGTGCGCGGCGAGATCCTGCAGCTGAAGGAGGCGATCAACACGATGGTCGACCAGCTGCGCTCGTTTGCGTCCGAGGTGACGCGCGTCGCCCGCGAGGTCGGCACCGACGGCAAGCTCGGCGGCCAGGCGATCGTGCCGGGTGTCGCTGGCACCTGGAAGGACTTGACGGACTCGGTCAACGCGATGTGCGGCAGCCTGACCGACCAGGTCCGCAACATCGCCGAGGTGACGACCGCGGTGGCGCGCGGCGACCTCAGCCGCAAGATCACCGTCCACGTGCGCGGCGAAATCCTCGAGCTGAAGAACACGATCAACACGATGGTGGATCAGCTCAACGCCTTCGCCTCGGAGGTGACGCGGGTCGCGCGCGAGGTCGGCACCGAAGGTCGTCTCGGCGGCGAAGCCCGCGTCGAGGGCGTCGCCGGCATCTGGAAGGACCTCACCGACAGCGTCAACGACATGGCGGGCAATCTGACCGCGCAGGTCCGCAACATTGCGGAGGTCGCAACCGCCGTTGCCCGCGGCAATCTGTCGAAGAAGATCACCGTCAACGTGTCGGGCGAGATCCTGCAGCTGAAGGAGACCGTCAACACGATGGTCGACCAGCTCAACGCCTTCGCCGGGGAGGTGACGCGGGTCGCCCATGAGGTCGGCACCGAAGGGCGGCTCGGCGGTCAGGCGGCGGTCCCCGGCGTCGGCGGCACATGGAAGGATCTCACCGGCAACGTCAATCACCTCGCGGCGAATTTGACGACCCAGGTCCGGGCGATTGCCGAGGTCGCGACGGCGGTCACCAAGGGCGACTTGACACGCTCGATCGAGGTCGAGGCGCGAGGCGAGGTCGCCGAGCTGAAAGACGACATCAATACGATGATCCTCAACCTGCGCCGGACCACCGAACGGAACACCGAGCAGGCTTGGCTCAATACGAATCTCGCCCGGTTTGGCAATATGTTGCAGGGACAGCGTGATCTTGTGACGATTGGCAGGATGCTGCTGTCGGAGCTGGCCCCGCTGGTCGGCGCGCAAAGCGGGGTGATCTACACGATCGAGAAAGGCGCCGGCGAAAAAGCCGCCGGCGAGGAAGGCGCCGGGCTCAACCTCCTGGCGGCCTATGCCGATGGCGGCGAAGCATCCGGTCATCCGGTTCGACTGCGGATCGGCGAGGGGTTGATCGGTCAGTGCGCTGCCGATGCGCGGCTGCTCCTGATCCCAGACGTTCCGACTGACGGCGTGTGGATTTCGTCCGGCCTGTTGCGAGCCGCGCCGCGCAACCTTGTCGTCCTGCCGATATCGTTCGAAGGGAAGGTCAAGGCGGTCATT
>JBLMXS010000383.1:0-5409 GCA_050257895.1 Thiohalocapsa sp. | reverse complement strand
GTAACAACACGGTCATGCTAGGGCAGGGCAGCAACACGCTGACGCTTGGGACCGGCAGCAACAACGTGACCGTCGGCAACGAGAACAACACGATCACGATCGGCGGCTCGACAAGTTCGACCGAGACGATCAGCGCCGGCAACGGCCAGAACACGATGACGCTCGGCGAGGGAATCTACAACGTTACAGTCGGCAACGGCGGCAACACCTTCATCCTCGACGGCGGCACCTACAACATTGACGCCGGCACCGGCGCCGACACCTTCATCTTCACCGACCCGGCGGGGCAGCTGATCACCGATCTCGGTAGCAACGACGTGCTGGAGTTCCGCGACAGCGGCTTCGATTTCGGCAGTCTTGAAGGGACCGGCACGGGCACGCCGCAGCCATTGCCATTCTCGACCAGCGGATTTACCGATGCCAGCGTGCGCTTCGCCTATGACCCAGGCAGCGGCGACTTGCGCTACGCCAGCGACGGCTTGCTCGCCGACTCAACCGTTGTCGCGGCGCTGACCAACAAGCCGGTGCTGACCGCCGGCGAATTGCTGTTCATCAGCTGACCGGGGCGGCCAGTGGTTTACCCCTGGAGAAGCGCTGCCATGACCCGCTCGCGGGTCATCGGGAGGTCGCGGAGGCGGGCGCCGAGGGCGTGCGCGACGGCGTTGCCGATCGCGGCGACGGTCGGGCCGCCGGCCGCCTCGCCGATGCCGAGCGGGGGGTTGTCGGTGCGCGGGTCGACCAGTTCGACCATGATCTCCGGCACCTCGCTGAACTTCAGCACCGGGTAGGATTCCCAGTCGCGCGAGCTGATGCCGGCGGCGTCGAGCCGCACCCCCTCCTTCAAGGCCCAGCTGATCGCCTGCACGATGCCGCCTTCGAGCTGGTTGATCGCGCCGTCCGGGTTGATGACGAGGCCGGAATCGGCGGCGCACCATAGCCGCGTCACGCGGACGCTCTCCTCGGCCTCGACCTCGGCGACGACGGCGCAATAGGCGGCGAGGTTCTTGTAGCGCGCAAAACCGATGCCGCGCCCCTTACCGGCGCCGCCGGGCGTCCCGGGCTGCCAGCCGCTCATCGCCGCCGCCTTCTCGACGACCGCCCGCGCCCGCGGATCGGCGAGCAGCGACAGCCGGTAGGCGACCGGGTCGCTGCCGGCCTCGGCCGCCAGCTCGTCGACGAACGACTCGATCGCGAAGACGTTGAGCGTCGCTCCGAGGCCGCGCAATGCCGAGGTCCGCACCGGCGTCTCGGCGACCAGGTGATGCAGGATGCGCTTCGCCGGAAAGGCGTAGAGCGGCTCGCCGTTGCGGGTGCCGGCGCCCGGCGGCGCCACCGACTCGGTGGCCGGCGGCGCCGGCGGCGGGTCGGCCAAGGCGTCGGCCGCCAGCAAATTGCCGCCGCCGGGGGGACGCGCGACATGCCGGCCGCTCCAGATCTCGGTGGTCCAGTCGATCGGCTTGGCGGCCGGCCTGGTCGCCTCGTCGAGCGCCGCCTCGACCGTCACCACCATCGCCGGGCTGACCGGCTCGAAGCCGAACTCCTCCTCGCGCCGCCAGCGCACCCTGACCGGGACGCCGGGCCGGCGAACGGCGAGGATCGCGGCGTCGGCCGCCGCGTCGTCGGCGCCATTATGTCCGTAGCAGCCGGGTCCCTGCACATGCTTCACCGAGATCGCCGCCGGATCGAGCTTGAGCGCCTTCGCCAGCGCCGCCTGCAGCGGAAAGACGCCCTGCGAATGCGTCCACACCTGCAGATGCCCGTCGCGGTAGACGGCGAGCCCGCAGGACGGCGCCACCGAGGCGTGCGCGAGGTGCATTCGCGTGTAAGTTGCACTGCGGCGGACGGCTCCGGGAGTCGGCTCGCCCGGCGGCGGCCCGACCAAATTGTCGACCGAGGGCTGCTGCAGGAGCCAGCGCGCCTCCTCCTGGTACGGGGCGAGCGGCTCGACACCTTCCCAGGTCACATGGCCGGGCGCGACCGCCGCCGCGGCGTCCACAACGGTTTCGTCGGGGCCGATGATCGCCAGGAAATTGCCGTCGCGGACAAACTCGATCTCGCCCTTGGCGGCGCGCCGGATCGCGGCCTCGTCTATCCGCGCGATCGTCGCGCCGCGGCGCGGCTGGCGCACGATGCGCGCATGCCGCATGCCGTCCAGCGCCATGTCATGGAGGAAGACCGGCTGGCCGAACACCTTGGCGGCAAGATCGACGCGCGCCTGCTTACCGCCAATGACGCGGTGCTTCGTCGCCGGCTTGACGGCGGCGCCGCCGGCGGCGTTGCGCGCGAGATCGACAGAAGCGGCCAGCGACCAGTAATCCTGCCCGGTCGGCTGCCCGTTGTGCAGGATCGCGCCATCCGCGACCGCGAGGTCGGCGCGCGGTTGTGCGAGGCGCGCCGCGGCGGCGTCGAGGAACAGGGAGCGCACCTCGGCGCAGACCAGCCGCAGCACGACGCCGCCGAACTGGATCGACTGGCTGCCGGCGGTATAGCCCTCGTTCGGGGTCAGGTCGGTGTCGCCGGTTTCGAGCTGGATGCGCGCCGGGCTGACGTCGAGCTCCTCAGCCGCAATCTGCAGCATCGCCGTCAGCACGCCCTGGCCGATCTCGACCCGCCCGGTCGCGACGCGGACGCGGCCCGGCTCGGGGAATCCGACCCAGCAGTCGAGCCGCGGATTGGCGGCCAGCAGCTGCGGCAGACCGGGCGTGACGTCGCTCATCGGGAAGCTCCCTCGCGCATCGCGGCGGCGGCGCGCTCGACGGCGCGCAGGATCCGCGGATGGCTGCCGCAGCGGCAGATATTGTCATCGAGCGCCAGCGCGATCTCCTGTCGGCTCGGGGCCGGATTCTTGTCGAGCAGCGCCTTGGCCGAGATCAGGATGCCGGAAAGGCAATAGCCGCATTGTCCGGCCTGCTCGTCGAGGAAAGCCTGCTGCAGCGGGTGCGGCCGCTCGGGCGTGCCGAGCCCTTCGATCGTCAGGATGCTCTTGCCGGCGACGGTGGATACCGCCTTGCCGCATGATTTCACCGGCGCGCCGTCGACCAGCACCATGCAGCAGCCGCACTGCTCGAGGCCGCAGCCGAACCGCGTGCCGACGAGGCCGAGATGGTTGCGCAAGACGTCGAGCAGCGGCGTGTCGCCGTCGGCGCTGACGCTGACAGGCCGTCCGTTGACGGTCAGGGAAATCGCATCCATCGGGTCTCTCTCAGTCTTCGCGCAGATCGCGATGATAGGACATCGTCATGCCGTCGGAAGCGGGAATGCGCAATAGCCCCTCACCCTGTCCCTCTCCCCGTTCGCACCGTTCGCACGGGGAGAGGGAACGCGCGGCGCCACTCTCCCTCTTCCCGCTTGCGGCGCTTGCGGGGAGAGGGCCGGGGTGAGGGGGAGTCCGGAGGGCGCTGCCTCAGGTCGGCGCGAGCGCCGGCTCGGGCGTCGCATCTTGGCGCTGCACCGGGCCGCCGGCGAGGATCTGCACGACGCCGGCGGTGAAGCCGATCAGCACGCCGATCTTCCAGGCATAGTCGTAATTGCCGGTGTAATCGAAAATGAGGCCGCCGCCCCAGGCGCCGAGCGAGGAGCCGACCTGGTGCATGACGAAGGAGATGCCGAGCAAGGTCGCCATGTAGCGGGTGCCGAACATCTCGGCGACGAGACCGCTGACAAGCGGCGCGACGGAGAGCCACAGCATCCCCATCGCCGCCGCGAAGAGGAGGGTCGAGGCCGGGGTCGGCGGCATCACGAAATAGGCGGTGAAGACGAAGGCGCGCAGGATGTAGAGGAGGCCGAGCAGGATGTGCTTCGGATAGCGGCCGCCGAGCCAGCCGGCGGTCAACGAGCCGATGCAGTTCATGCCGCCGATCACCGCGATCGCCTCGGCGCTGAGCATCGGGTCCTGGCCGCAGATCGTCAGATAGGCCGGCAGGTGCGTCGTCAGAAAAACGAGGTTGAGGCCGCACACGAAATAGGCGCCGGACATCACCAGGAACGGCCGATGGCGGACGGCCTGGCCGAGCATCTCGCGCATCGTCGTGCGGGCGAAGCCGTGTCTTGGGATGCGGTCGACGCCGCCGGCGAAGAACCCGGCCGGCAACATCAGCGCGGCGAGCGCCATGAAGAACAAGACCCCGATCTGCCAGGGATGGCCGGCTAGCAAAGTCTGCGTGCTCGGCGGCACCATCAGCGTGCCGAGCGAGCCGGCAGCCGAGACGATGCCGAGGATCGTGCTGCGCCGCTCCTCGGGGACGGCGCGCGCGGTGGCGGTCAAGGCGAGCGAGGAGGCGGTGCAGGACAAGGCGACGCCGATCAACGCACCGGCGACAAACAGCGCGGCGGCACCGCCTGCGGTCGCCATTACTGCGAGCCCGGCGACATAGATCGCCGCCCCGCCCATCATCGTGATGCGCAGGCCGAAGCGGTCGGCGAGCGCCCCGACCACCGCCTGCGACAGCCCCCAGACGATGTTCTGGATCGCCACCGACAGCGTGAACTGGGCGGCGGTGACGCCGAGTTCGCGGGTCACCGGCGTCAGGAACAGGCCCAGGCTCTGCCGCAGCCCCATGCCGAGGCTGAGCAGCACCGCCGAGCCGACCAGGATCAGCAGCGTCTGCCGGCTCATCCGAGCGGAGATCATCTTACTCCAAACTCTCCGTGTTACACGCGCCGCCAACTCTGCCCGATCGCCGGCCGTCGCCAAACCGCCATCGGCGCAGGCTCTCCCTGCGCATTTGGCATGTGATGGCGGCAATGTCTCGGGTGGCGGCCGTAGGTCGGGGTCGCCTACCTAGGCGGCACCGGCGGCGCGGTCACGCGGTAGAGTTCGGCGGCGTTGAGCTGCCCGGCGACGCGGTCGCCGGCGCCGCCGGCCCAGTCGCGATGGTGCCGGCGGTAACGGTACGAACCGCGCCGGTGCCGCGCCTGCCGCCGCCAGCCTTCATGGTGATGCCCGCGATGCATCGCGGGCGTCGGCCGGTCATGCCGTAGTCCCGTCGCGGTCTGCGGCGCGGGCGTGCTCGGGGCGGCGGCGGGCTGTGCCGGCTGTGCCGGTGCTGCCGCCGGCGGAATGATCGGCACTGCCGGGCGCGCGGCGGGTAGGCGCGTTTGCGCCGACGGTTGCCGCGCGAGGGGCGGGCTAGCGATCAGCAGCGCGCCGAGCGACACGCCAGCCACCAACCCCTTCATTGTCGGGCGTCGGCAGCCGCGGCGGCGGTGTCGGCTCAATAATACGGCCAGCCCCACGGCCGGTAGCGGTACGGCCGCGGATACGCCCAGGGTGGCGGGTAGGGCGGCGGTGGCATGTAAGCCGGCGGCGGATAGGGCGGCGGGTAGCCAGCCGCAGCCGGCGGGTAGGGGGCCGGATACCCACCGGGAGCGGGCCCTGGATAGGGCGCCGCCGCCGCCGGCGCGATCGCG
>JBLMXS010000382.1:0-5211 GCA_050257895.1 Thiohalocapsa sp. | reverse complement strand
CGCCGAAATAGCCGGCCTGCGGCGCTCACCGCATGCTTACGGTCAGCCTAGCCGCGTCTCGACATCGGCGCCGGGGGAGACCGGAACCGCGCCGGCAAAGGCGTGGTGGTCGAAGGCGATGCTCTTGATGACGGCATAGACTGCGCGACCCGGAGCGAGGCCGAGCGTCTCGACCGAGCGGCGCGTCAGCCGGGCGACGAGCGGTTCGCCGGCGCAATCGAGGCGGATGTCGACGATCGGGCCGTCGGCATGGCCGATCTCGGCGACGGTGCCCGGTAATACGTTGAGGGCGCTCAGCCCGGCCGGCGGCGTCAGCGCGATCATCACGTCACGCGCCCGGATGCGCACTCTGAGCGCGGTGCCGACCGGCAGGTCGAGGGAAGGCACCCGCAACTCGCCGGCGGCGGCCCGCAGCGTCGTCAGTCCGAACCCCGGGTCGTGCGCGGCGACGCGGGTCGCCAGGATCGCCCCCGCCTCGGCGCGGCCGGTCAGCGGGGACAGGTCGATCCGCCCCATGATCGCCGCCGGCGGGCCGACCGCCGCGACACGCCCTTCCGACAGCAGCACCAGCGTCGTCGCCAGCCGCGCCACCTCGCCGACCTGATGGCTGACATAGACGATCGGCACCCCCGCTTCGTCGCGCAGCCGCTCGATATAGGGCAGGATCTCGGCCTTGCGAGCCTCGTCGAGCGCCGCCAACGGCTCGTCCATGACCAGGAGGCGCGGGCAGGCGAGCAGCGCCCGGCCGATCGCAACGCGCTGCTTCTCGCCGCCCGACAAATTGCCGGGGCTGCGGTGCAGCAGCCCCTCGATGCCGAGCAGCCGGACGACGAAGTCGATGTCGGCGACAGGCGTAGCTTTCGGGGCGGCTCTTGGCGTGAAGCGGCGGCCGTACAGCAGGTTCTGCCGGACGCTGAGATGCGGGAACAGCCGGCCTTCCTGGAAGACATAGCCGACGCGCCGGCGCGGCGGCGGCACAAAGATGCGCGCTTCGGTATCGGTCAGCACCGCGCCCTCGGCGACGATGCGGCCGTCTTGCGGCCGCAAGAGCCCCGCGATCGCGTTGATCAGCGACGTCTTGCCGGCGCCGGAGCGGCCGAACAGCGCGGTCAGCCCGCCGCCGCTGTCGAACGCCGCATCGAGGGTGAAGTCGCCGAAGCGGTGACGCACCGCGACGCTCAGCATCGGCGCCCCCGCATCACAGCCCGAGGGTGCGGCGGGTGGCGCGCTCGATCAGGACTTCGGAGAGAAACAGCGCCGCCAGCGAGATCGCCACCGACACCAATGTCAAGCGCAACGCCGCGATGTCGCCGGACGGCACCTGCAGCAAGGTGTAGATCGCGATCGGCAGCGTCTCGGTCTCGCCAGGGATGCTCGAGACAAAGGTGATCGTCGCGCCGAACTCGCCGAGCGAGCGCGCGAAGGAAAGCACCATGCCGGCGCCGATCCCCGGCAGGATCAGCGGCAGGGTGATCGTCGCGAACACCCAGAACGCGTTGGCGCCGAGCGTCGCGGCGGCGTCTTCGAGGCGGCGGTCGACCGCGTCGAGCGACAGGCGGACCGAGCGCACCATCAACGGGAACCCCATCACCGCCGCGGCCAAGGCCGCGCCGGTCCAGCGAAAGGCAACGACGATCCCGAAGCTTTCGGCGAGGAAACGCCCGAGCGGCCCATGCCGGCCGAACAGCAGCAGCAAGAGGTAGCCGGTGACGACCGGCGGCATGACGAGCGGCAGGTGCACCGCCGCGTTGAGCAAGGCCTTGCCCCAAAACCGGCCGCGCGCCAGCAGCAGTGCGACGCCGACGGCGACCGGCAGGCTGCCCAGCATCGCCCAGAACGCGACCCTGAGCGACAGCCGGATGGCAGTCACTTCCTCCGGCGAAAAGGCCAGGACCGTGTTCACGATAACCCGTCAATGGCTGCCCGCGCGCACGACAAAGCCCTCGTGCCGGAACACTTTGGCGGCGGCCGGACCGCGCAAATAGGTTGCGAGCGCGGCAGCGCCCGGTCGCGCCGTCATCGTGAGGGCCATCGGATAGACAATCGGGGGGTGAGAGCCGGGCGGGAAACGACCGACGATCCTCACCGCCGGCTCGACCGCGGCGTCGGTGGCGTAGACAATGCCGAGCGGCGCCTCGCCGCGCGCCACCAGCGCCAGCGCGGCGCGGACATTCTCCGCCGCCGCCAGACGGTCGGCGACGCCGTCCCACAGCCCCAGCTTCGTCAGCGCCTCCTTGGCGTACCGCCCGGCCGGCACGGCAGTCGTTTCGGCAACCGCCAATCGGCCATCGCCGAGCAAGTTGCGCAATGCCAGGCCGGGCCCGATTGCGAGCGGCGTCCCTGCCGCGGCCTTATGGCCCAGCGCGCTGTCTTTCGGTGCGATCAGCACGAGGCTGTTGCCGAGCAAGTCGACGCGGCTCTGCGGATCGATCAACTGCCGCTCTTGCAGATAGTCCATCCATTTCTCGTCGGCCGAGATGAAGAGGTCGGCCGGGGCGCCGTTGGCGATCTGCTTCGCCAGTGTCGAGCTGGCGGCGTAGGAGACGGTAGCCGCCTTGCCTCTCTCCTTGCGCCAGTCGGCGGCGATGCCGTCGAGAGCGGTCTTCAGGCTGGCCGCGGCGAACACCAGCACCGGCGCCGCCGGCTGCGCCCGCGCGGCGTCGATCGCGGCGGCGGCCAGCGCGGCGGGCAGGCCGAGAACGGTCCTGCGGCGCCAGAGCGTTTGTGCGGGTACGATATCGTGGCGCATTGCCGGAACGTACTCTTGCGCCGCCCCGGTACGAAGCGCGACTTTCGACGCGGAGCGCGTCTCATCATCCGGCGGGGCGATCGACCGGAACGACAGTGCCGCCGTTGCCGTTGTGCCAACGAATATCCTCAGAGTGGAGGACGCCGATGAGCAAAATGCTGGTGGTTGCAAGCTTGGCTGCGGCGCTGGTCGCAGCGGGTGCGGCCATCCCGACGGCGCAGGCGCGCGGCGGGCATGGCGGTGGCCCCGGTTTCGCCGGCGGTCCCGCAGGCGGCGGGTTTGCCGGCGGGCCTGGGTTTGCCGGTCCCGCCTACGGCTACAGCGGCGGCGGGTACCCGTACGGTTTTGACAGGGGCGACCGCTTCGGCTGGGGCGGCGCAAGAACGCCGCCCGGCTGGAGCCATGGCCGCAAGCGCGGCTGGCACGGCGGCAGCCGACCGCCTGGCCTGCGCTAAGGCGCCGCCGGCAGCGGCGGACGGCCGCGGATCAGGTCCGCGGCCTTTTCGGCGATCATGATGACGGGCGCATTGATGTTGCCGCCGACGAGGTCGGGCATGACCGAGGCGTCGACGACGCGAAGCCGGTCGACGCCATAGAGCCGCAGCTCCGGGTCGACGACCGCCAGCTTGTCGCCGCCAGCGCCCATGCGGCAAGTGCCGAGCGGGTGGTGCGCGGTCGCGGCGGTGGCGCGGATATAGGCGTCGAGCTCGGCGTCGCTCCGCACCTGCGGCCCCGGCGCCAGCTCGCGCTCGGCGAACTCGGCGAGCGGCCGTGTAGAGCACAGCCGGCGCACCAGCTTCAGCCCGTCGCGCAGCGTGCGGCGGTCGTTCTCGGTGGCGAGAAAATTCTGCCGGATGCGGACCGGCACGCGCGGATCGGCCGAGGCCAGCTGGATCTCGCCGCGGCTCTCCGGCCGCAGCATCACCGCCCGCAGCGCAAAGCCGTCCGCGAAAGGCGGCTTGAACGGCGGCAGCCACGGCCCGGCGCCGCCCGGCACAGCGCGAAACAGGAACTGGATGTCGGGCAAGGCGACATCGGGCCGGCTCCTGACAAAGCCGGTCCAGCCGGATGGCGTCTCGCTCGCCGGTCCGCTGCCGAGGCAATAGGCCTGCGCCAATGCCAGGACCGCCCGGTCGAGGCGCATCGCGGCGACGAACGGCCCCGGCTCGCGCCGCCGGTAATCGGCGAGCACCGACAAATGGTCCTGCAAATTCTTGCCGACGCCGCGCCGCTCAACCCGCGTCGCGATGCCGTGCCGCTGCAATGTGTCGGGGTCGCCGATTCCCGACAGCATCAACAGGTGCGGCGAGTTGATGACGCCGCCCGAAAGGATCACCTCGCGCTCGGCGCGCGCCTGCCGCACGATACGGCCCTGCGCATAGTCGACCCCGGCGGCGCGGGCGCCTTCGAGGAGGATGCGCAACGCCAGCGCACCGGTGACGACGGTCAGGTTGCGCCGCGGCAACGCCGGCCGCAGGTAGGCCTCGGCGGCGCTGCAGCGCCTGCCGTTGCGGATCGTCTGCTGGATGCGGCCGAGCCCTTCCTGCTGGGCCCCGTTGTAGTCTGGGGTCGCCGGAAGCTGCAGGGCGGCGCCGGCGGCAAGCGCCGCCTCGATCAGCGGGTCGGCGTAGCGGGCCGTGCCGACCGTCAGCGGCCCGTCGCCGCCGCGATAGGCGCCGGCGCCCCCCTCCCAGCTCTCCTGGCGGCGGAAATAGGGCAGCACCTCGGCATAGGACCAGCCGGCAAGCCCCTTGGCGGCCCAGCGGTCGTAATCGCCGGGGTTGCCGCGGACATAGGCCATCGCGTTGATCGACGAGCTGCCGCCGATCACCTTGCCCCGGGCGCATTCGATGCGGCGATCGTCGGCGCCCGGCTCGGGCTCGGTGAAGTACATCCAGTCATGCAGCCGCTTTTCGAGAATGCGGCCCCAGCCCCACGGGATCTTGATCCACGGATCGCGGTCCCAGCCGCCTGCTTCGAGCAGCAGCACCCGGACGTCCGGGTCCTCGCTCAGCCGGTTGGCCAGCGTACAGCCGGCCGACCCGGCGCCGACGATGACGTAGTCGTAGTCATTGGACTGCGCGCGCATGCGATGATCCGCTGCCGCCGGGACATCCCTCAAATGATGACTAACACCAATCGCCGCCACGGCAAACCCGTGGGACGGGTCGCCCGCGATGCGCTACCATCACCGGCGCAACGACCTGGCGAGGTTAGTCATGCAGGGATTGTCGCGCCGCGAAGTCGTCGTCGCCTTGGCGGCGCTGGCGGCGATCGCACCATTGGGGCGGGCGGCGATGGCGGCGCCGGCCGGCGGGAAGCCGGAGCGGGTAGCGCTCAAGGGGTATGATCCGGTCGCCTATTTCACCGACGGCAAGCCGGCGAAAGGCTCGCCCGACTTCACCGCCGAGTTCGATGACGCTACGTACTGGTTCGCGAACGCGGCGCACCGCGCGCTGTTC
>JBLMXS010000381.1:0-4427 GCA_050257895.1 Thiohalocapsa sp. | reverse complement strand
GGCGCTGCGGCGCAGCGCCTCGACGACCGCAGCGAGCGCCTGCGCTTGGCGCTCGACGCCCGCTTCACCGCCGCCCGCACCCGCCTCGGCCTCGCCGCCGCGGGGCTGCGTCCGGCAACCTTGGCCGCCGATGTATCGCGCGCCGGTGAGCGATTCGCCGATGTCGAACGCCGGCTCAAGGCGGCGCTGACCCGGCTGATCGCCGGCAAGCGCGACGCCGCCGACAATTGGGCCGGCCGCCTCGCCACCCATTCCGAGCGCCACGAGAGCCTCCTCGAACGCGGCTATGCCGTCGTCTGGGACAACGCCAGCAAGGTCGTCAGCGACGCCCGCACGATCCGCCCCGGCGCGGCCCTGGAGCTCGAGTTCTACAACGGCAAGGTCGGCGTCATTGCCGGCGGCTCTCGGCGGCCGGTGCGCCGCTCAAAGCCGCTCGAAGGGCAGGGGAGCCTGTTCGGCGAGGAGGTGTAGGCCCAACGCGCCGCATCCTTACTCGTCCTGCCCGGGCTCGACCTGGGCATCCACCCGCCACCCGCGTCGCCGCCAGGGCATGTAGTCATAAAATCGACGTGGTTAAGGATTGCGGCTTGGATTGCCTTCCTCAATCACCTCGTCGGCGCGCACCAGTATTTCCGGCGGAAAGGCGAAGCCGATGGCCTTGGCGGCGTTCTGGTTGAGCGTCAACCTGAACCGGGTGGACTGATAGATCGGAATATCACCGGGCTTGGCGCCCTTTAGGATGCGGTGCACGTCGTCGGCAAGCCGCCGCCCGACCTCTGTGGGCTCCCATGAGTAGGCCATCAGTCCGCCCGCCTGGACGAAGTAAAAGTTCGGGTACATCGCCGGCAAGCGGTGCTCCGCAGCGAGGCGGACGATCAGCGGGGTACGTCCCGCAAGAGCCCCTTCTGGAGCGACCAGAAGCGCGTCCGCGTGCTGCCGCGCCAATTCTGCAAAGCCGTGCTCAATCTCCTCCGGCGTGCTCTCGCGCAGCACGGGCACGATCAGCGAAAGCCCCAATTTAGCGGCATGATCGCGAAGTGAGGCCCGATACAGATCATAAGCAGGCGCCTCCAGCACTCCGACCCGCGCTACCGAAGGGACCGCCTCCGCCAGCAGCTGCAACACCTTTCCATCGGTCTCACCATCGTAGACGTTGACCCCGGTCAGGTTGCCGCCGGGGTGCGACAGGCTCTTCACGAACCCGAGTTTCACAGCGTAGCCCATCACCGCAACGACCGGTATCGTGCGGGTGGCCGCTAGCACCGCCGGCACAATGTCATCTCCGAAGGCAACGATTACGTCCGGGTTCGCGGCTGCCACTCGACGCGCCACATCGGCGTAGCGGCCAACCTGCCCTTCGCCGCTGAACTCCTCGATGAGCAGGTTTTCTCCCTCGATGTCGCCCAGGCGGTGCAGTTCTGAAGAGAAAGCCTGCCCGAGCGGCCACTTGCGCCAGCCGCCGGGGCGACCGTCCGGTTGCAGCATTGCGATACGGTAATGCGTCGTCGGCGCTTGCGCCCGGGCCGGCCATGCAGCCGCCGATGCGCAAAAAAACGCCAAAAGATCGCGCCGCCTCACCCGAACGTCCTCCGACCCGCGCCGGCGCGACGTGGCGGTACGGCCCCGGCTTGTAGTACATGGCCTTGGACGTGGATGGCGGTCAAGCTCGGCCATGACGAAAGGGGTCGCAGGCACGATCGTGTAACCCCATCTGGATGCCTGGATCGAAGCTGGAGAACCATATGCGACCATCCGGACGCGCCGCTGACATGCTGCGCCCGGTCAGCCTCGAGCCCGGCGTCGCGAAATACGCCGAGGGCTCGTGCCTGGCGAAGTTCGGCGACACGCACGTCTTGTGTACCGCCTCCGTCGAGGAGCGGGTGCCGCCGTTTCTGCGTAACACCGGCAAGGGGTGGGTCACCGCAGAATACGGCATGCTGCCGCGCTCGACCCACACCCGCACCGACCGCGAGGCGGCGCGCGGCCGGCAGAGCGGCCGCACCCAGGAGATCCAGCGCCTGATCGGCCGCTCGCTGCGTGCCGTCACCGACCTCAAGGCAGTGGGCGAGCGCCAGATCCGCATCGATTGCGACGTCATCCAGGCCGATGGCGGCACCCGCACCGCGGCGATCACCGGCAGCTATGTCGCGCTCTACCAGGCGCTCGCCAAATTCGTCACGGCGGGGCTGTTGCCGAGTGTGCCGCTCAACGACAGCGTCGCGGCGATCTCGTGCGGCGTGTGCGAAGGGGCCGCCGTGCTCGACCTCGATTACGCTGAAGATTCGCAGGCGATGACCGACGCCAATTTCGTGCTGACCGGCACCGGCGGCATTGTCGAGATCCAGGCCACCGCCGAGGCGGCCCCGTTCGACGAGGCGAGCTTCGCGCAGATGCTGGCGCTGGCCCGCGCCGGCGTCGGCGAATTGACCCGCCGCCAGCTGCTGGCGCTCGGTCTTGAGTGATGTTGCGGTTGGGACAACCGCAGAATTGCCCTTTTATTATGCCATTGTTCCAGCGCGAATGCGACATTGAGCGGCTGGACGGCGAGTCGTTGGACCGCCGGCGTCCCGCCGGCATGCCGGCCAAGTCGACCAAGACTGGGCCGGCGGTCCGGAGCGTTAACAGCCCAGCCTGTTATTCGACTGCAGATAACAAGTGGAACAGGAGCAAAGGATCGTGTCGAGGCGGCTTGAGCGCGGCGCGCGGCTGGTCGTCGCCAGCCACAACCCCGGCAAGGTCGTCGAGATCGACGATCTGCTCGGACCCTACGGCATCGCCACGGCCGGCGCCGCCGCGCTCGGTCTGCCCGAGCCCGAGGAGACCGGCGACACGTTCGAAGCCAACGCGCTCTTGAAGGCCCAGGCGGCGGCGACGGCGAGCGACTTCGTCGCGCTCGCCGACGATTCCGGGCTGGTGGTGCCGGCGCTGGGGGGAGCCCCCGGCATCTATTCGGCGCGTTGGGCCGGCCTGGGCAAGGATTTCCGCCCGGCGATGGAACGGGTCCGCCACGAATTGGGCGGACACGACAAGCGGGCCTATTTCGTCGCGGTGCTGGCCTTGGCATGGCCCGATGGCGGCCACGCGCTGTTTCGCGGCGAGGCGCACGGCCATCTCGAATTTCCGCCGCGCGGCCAAAGCGGCTTCGGCTACGACCCGATCTTCGTCCCCGACGGCTATGCGGTGACGTTTGGCGAGATGGGACCCGAATTGAAGCACAAGATCAGCCACCGGGCCCGCGCCTTCGCCAAGCTGGCGGCAGCGTGCCTGGCGCCGACGCTGGCGTGAATACCCCCACCCCAACCCTCCCCCGCAAGCCGGGGAGGGAGCTATCCGAGCCCGCACTGCGAGACTCCCTCCCCCGGTTGCGGGGGAGGGCAGGGGTCGGGGTAATCCGGCGCGAGCCGCTCGCCATCTACATCCACTGGCCGTTCTGCCGCTCGAAATGCCCGTATTGCGATTTCAACAGCCATGTCCGCGAGGGGATCGACGCCGGGCGGTGGACGCGGGCGCTGCTCGCCGATCTCGAGCGGCAGGCCGCGAGGCTGCCGGAGCGGGAGGTCGTCTCGATCTTTTTCGGCGGCGGTACGCCGTCGCTGATGCCGGTGGAGACAACGGCGGCGTTGATTGCGCGGGTGAAGGCGCTGTTCCCGGCCGCACCCGACCTCGAAGTGACGCTGGAGGCCAACCCGAACTCGGCCGAGGCCAGGGCGTTCGCCGCCTTCGCCGCCGCCGGGGTCAATCGCCTGTCACTCGGGGTGCAGGCGCTCGATCCGGTGGCGCTGCGCTTTCTCGGGCGCGCTCACGACCGCGACGAGGCGATTGCCGCGATCCGCTGGGCGCGCGACATCTTCCCCCGGTTCTCGTTCGATTTGATCTACGCGCGCCCGGGCCAGACGGCGGAGGCGTGGCAGGGCGAGCTCGACGAGGCGCTGAGCCTTGCCGGCGAGCATCTCTCGCTCTATCAGCTGACGATCGAGCCCGGCACCGCGTTCGGCAACCGCGCCGCGCGCGGCGAGGCTTTGGCCGCCGATGAGGAGACCGCCGCCGCGCTGTTCGAGCTGACGCAGGCGCGCCTCGCGGCAGCCGGCTTGCCGGGTTACGAAATCTCGAACCACGCCCACCCCGGCGCCGAATGCCGGCACAACCTCGCCTACTGGCGCTACGAGGATTATCTCGGCATTGGACCCGGCGCGCACGGCCGCTTGCGGCGCGACAGCTTGCGCCTCGCGACGCGCCAGATTCGCGGGCCCGAAGCCTGGCTGGCGGCGATCGAAGCCGGCGGCAGCGGGCTCGAAGAGGCGACGCCTATCGGCGCCGGCGAGGCAGTCGAGGAAATGGTCATGATGGGGTTGCGCCTGGCCGCGGGGATCGACCGCTGCCGCCTCGAGACACTCGCCGGGCAGGCGGTCGAAACGCTGTTCGGGAGC
>JBLMXS010000380.1:0-10452 GCA_050257895.1 Thiohalocapsa sp. | reverse complement strand
CGCCCGCGCGGTTTATTTTTCCAGCAGCTTGGCGCCGGGCGGGGTCGGGACCTCGAAGGTGTTGAGCGTCACCGAGACGAACGAATAGTAGCCGATGAGGCCGGCGAGATCGACGATGCCCTTGTCGCCCCAGCGCTTGACGACGCGCTCGTAGGTGGCGTCGTCGACGCGGTGGTCGTCGTAATAGTCACGGCAGAAATCGTAGACCAGCTGGTCGTCGGGGTCGCTGAATTGCGGTGCCCGGCGCTCGGCGATCGCGTCGATCTGCTCCTGCGAGAGCCCGGCCTGCAGGCCGAGGCGGACATGCGCCGCCCATTCGAACTGCGCCGTCCAGTAGCGGGCCGTCATCAGGATCGCGATCTCGGTCTGCTTCGGCGTGAACGGCGTCCCGAAGCGGACATGCGCGCCGAGCTTGTGGGCGTGGTCGGCAAGCCCCGCGCTCTTCAGCCAGACATGCACCGGCGGCGGCACGGCGCCGCGCGGCCCCGCCTTGCACTCGTTGAAGATGCGGCGTTGCGTGTCGTCGAGCTGGGTTTCGTCGAGTTGCTGATAGCGTGGCATGGGTCTCTCCCAGGTGGCGTTGACGGTTGGCATTACGGTGTCGAGATCATAGTGTGCCGGGCCGATTGCGGAAGCGAGGAGGAGAGAATGGAGCGGCGCAGGCTGGGGCAATTGGAGGTGTCGGCGATCGGGCTCGGCTGCGCGACGATGACGCCGTTCTACGGCGAGCCGGACCCGGAAGCCGGGATCGCGACGCTGCGGCGGGCGCGCGAGCTCGGCGTCGATTTCCTTGACAGCTCGGACGCCTACGCCAACGGCAGGAACGAGGAGCTGATCGCGCGCGCCGTCAAGGGGCATCGCGACGACTACGTCATCGCCAGCAAGTTCGGCAACGTCGCGCTGCAGGGCGGCCCGCGCTTTGCCGACGGGCGGCCGGAATACGTCAAGGAATGCTGCGACAAGAGCCTCAGGCGGCTCGAGACCGACGTGATCGACCTCTATTACATCCACCGCGTCGACGCCGACGTGCCGATCGAGGACACGGTCGGCGCGATGGCGGAGCTGGTCCAGGCCGGCAAGGTCAAGCATCTGGGGATCTGCGAGGCCGGCGCCCAGACGATCCGGCGGGCGCACGCGGTGCATCCGATCGCCGCGGTGCAGATCGAATATTCGCTGTGGAGCCGCGACGTCGAGGCCGAGATCCTGCCATTGTGCGAGGAGCTGGGCATCGGCTTTGTCGCTTACAGTCCGTTGGGCCGCGGCTTCCTGACTGGCACGGTGACCGGTCCCGACGCGCTCAATGAGCGCGACGCCCGCCGCAACATGCCGCGCTTTCAGGACGAGAACCTGAAGCGCAACCTAGCGCTGGTCGAGGAGGTGAAGGCGCACGCCGCCGCCGAGCGCTGCACGCCGGCGCAGCTGGCGCTCGCCTGGCTGTTGTCGAGGAAGAAATTCATCGTGCCGATCCCGGGGACCAGCCATGCCGAGCGGCTAGCCGAGAACGCCGCGGCCGCGGCGCTGCGCCTGTCGGCCGACACCGAGGACGCGCTCGAACATGTCTTCGCGCCCGGCACCGCCGCCGGCACCCGCTATCCGCAAGCGGCGCTGCAGCGGCTGATGATCTGACCCCTTGGGCGCAGTACAGATCGCCTGGATACACATCCGTCATTCCGGCGCAAGCGGGAATCCAGGACAACCGCGCGACCGCTGGCCCCTGGACGCCCGCTTTCGCGGGGGTGACGAATTCGAGTGGATTCCGACAGCGTCTAGGCCCGCATGAGCCGTCGCATCTATTTTGACGGCCTCAACTTGTCGCTCGAACGCGGCACCGGCATCGCCACCTACGCGCGGCAGCTGGCCCGCCTCGTGCGCGAGCTCGGCTATGAGGTCGGCGTCGTTTACGGTTCGCCGACGCGGCCGGCGAAGCACAAGCTGATGCGCGAGATCAGCTTCTTCGACAACCGCGAGGCGATGCCCATGACGCACCGCGAGGAGGTGCGGAATGCGGTCGCCGACCTGCTGCGCATGCCGTTCGGGGTGCAGCCCGGCGCCGTCGACCTGACCGGCGCCGTCATCACCGACCAGTTCCGGGAGCGGCTGCCGGCGCACGACCACCTCTATATCAGCCGCAACCTGTTCGCCAACGCGCGGCGCTACTTCACCTGGACCGGCCGCTTCGCCGAGCTCGACTTCGAGACGCCGCCCGACATCCTGCACTGCACCTACCAGCTGCCGTTGCGGGTCAAGCGGGCGTGCAACGTCTACACGATCCACGATCTCGTGCCGTTGCGCCTGCCCTACACGACGCTCGACAACAAGCGGCAGACCTATCGCCTGTTGCGCAAGATCGCCGCCGAGGCGGACCATATCGTCACGGTTTCGGAGAATTCGAAGCGCGACCTCGTCGAGCTGCTGGGCATCCCCGAGGAACGCATCACCAATACCTACGAGGCGGTCGAATTCCCGTCCGAGCTCCTGGCGCGTAGCGACGACGCGATCGCCGAGCAGCTGCGCAGCACGTACCGGCTCGCGATGGGCGATTACCTACTGTTCTACGGCGCCCTCGAACCGAAGAAGAATGTGGCGCGGCTGATCGAGGCGTACCTGCTGGCGGCGGTCGACATCCCGCTCGTCATCACCGGCGCCGGCGGCTGGGGCAACCATGAGGAACGGCGGCTGATCGAGGAGCTGCAGCAGGCGGACCGCGCCGGGCCCACACCTGCCGGCGCGGGCAGCGGCGACCGCACGCGAACGAGCGAGCGCCGCCGCCTCTATCAGTTCGAATATGTCAGCCTGCCGCGGCTGGTGACGCTGATCCGCGGCGCTCGCGCCGTCTTGTTTCCGTCGCTCTACGAGGGTTTCGGGCTGCCGGTGCTGGAGGCGATGCTGCTCGGCACGCCGGTGGTGACCTCGCGCGTGTCGTCGCTGCCCGAGGTGGCGGGCGACGCGGCGCTCTATGTCGACCCCTATGATCTCGACGACATGGCGCGCGCGATCAAGGCGGTGTGCAGCGATGCCGACCTGCGGCGCGACCTGTCCGAGCGCGGCCGCCAGCAGGCGCAGCTGTTCTCGCCCGAGCGCTACAAGGAGCGCCTCGCCGCCCTCTACCGCCGGCTGGGGTAACGCCTAGCCCGCATTCACCCTGCGCTCTCAGCCGAGGCACCTCTCGAACAGCTCGAGCGCGGCCAGCGAGAAAGCGCGCATGTTGTCGACGCGGTCGTCCTTGCCGGTTTCGATGGTGATGGCGCGCTCGCCGTTGGGGCCGATCACCGCGATGCAGGAATGGCCGGCGGCATGGCCGTAGCGGCTGCCGGTCGGGCCGGCGGTGCCGGTCTCGCCGATCGTCCAGGTGGTCTGGAGGCGCTCCTTGATCTTGCGCGCGAACAAGAGCGCATAGGGCTCGGTCGACGGCGTGACGTCGTTGAGCGCCGCCATTTCCGCCTCGGTAACGCGCAACAGCTCGGTGCGCGACTGGCGCGTGTAGACGACGGCGCCGCCGATGAAATAGGCCGAGGCGCCGGGGATCGCCAAGAGCGCCGCCGAGATCATCCCGGCGGTCGAGGATTCGGCGACCGCGACGGTCTCCTTGCGCGCCTTGAGCTTCGCGGCGATCCGTTCCGCCTGCGGCAGCAAATCCTGTAACATCGCGCTCTCCCTATGGTGCCGATAGCGGACCTTGCCGGTTAGCGGCGCCGTTTTGCAAGTCCCAGGAAAGCCTTTGCGAGAAGGAGTATTGCCGATGCCCTACGAGACGATCCTCTATGCCGAGGACGGGCCGGTCGGCACGCTGACGCTGAACCGGCCGGATGACGGCAACATGTTCACCGAGACGATGTGCCACGAGGTGCGCGACTGCATCAATGCGGTACGGCGCGAGACCCGCACCCGGGTTCTGGTCATCACCGGCGCCGGCGACCGGTTTTTCTGCATCGGCGGCCGCAAGACCGGCATGCCGGAGACGACGCTCTATGCCGGGGTCCTGCCGACGCTCGACATGTACGAGGCGATCGAGCGACTGCAGAAGCCGGTGATCGCCTCGGTCAACGGCTACGCGGTCGGCGGCGGCAACGTGCTGCAGGTGATGTGCGACATCACGATCGCCAAGGAGAGTGCGGTCTTTCGCCAGGTCGGCCCGATGATGGGCAGCTTCGACGCCGGGTTCGGCACCTGGTACCTCGAAGACCTCGTCGGCAAGAAGAAGGCGAAGGAGATCTGGTTCAGGAACCCGCGGATGACGGCCCGGGAGGCCTTGGAGCTCGGCATGATCAACCAGGTCGTCCCCGACAACGAGCTGGCGGCGGCGACGCGCGCGATGGCTCTCGAGATCGCCGAGCGCGGCGCCTTTGCGCTCGCCTCGATCAAGACCGCGTTCAGCGCCCGCCACGGCGGCGTCGGCGGCCTCGCGCGCTTGGCGCATGACCTGTTGCTGCGGCAATACCTCGAAAGCGAGGAGTCGCACGAGCTCGGCGAGGCCTTCGCCGCCCGCCGCAAACCCGACCCGGAAAAGTTCGGGCGATAGCGTCGTCGACGAACACTTGCCGTTTGGGGCGGACTCAATAGATCTCGGCGTAGCGGGCGCTGGTTTCGGCTTCGGTCAGGCCCTGGACGACGCGCAGTTCGGCCCGCTTGAACTGCAGATAGACCGCGAGAAAGCGCTCGCCGAACCATTCGCGGGCTTCCTCGCACGCTTCCAACCCGTCGAGCGCGTCGGTCAGCGAGCCCGGCAAGGGCCGGATGCCGGCGGCGGCGCGCTCGTTGTCGTTCATCTCCCAGAAATTGCGGCCGAGAGGCGGCAGGGTGCGGTTCTTGCGGATGCCGTCGACCCCGGCCCAGACCAGCGCGCCCAACGCCAGATAGGGGCTGGCAGCGGCATCGGCGACGCGGTACTCGACGTTGAACTGGGCTGCCGCGCCGTCATGGCCAAAGATCGGGCAGACGCGGATCGCGGCGCCGCGGTCCTGCACCGCGATGTTGGCCCAAATCGGCGCCCAGCGGTTGGGGCGCAGCCGGTAATAGGAGATCGGCGACGGCGCGGTGATCGCCGTCAGCACCGGCAGATGGTGGAGGATGCCGGCGACGAAATGCTCGCCCAGCGTCGAAAGCCGGTAGGGACGCGCGGCGTCGTAGAGTAGCGGATGGTCGGCGGCGTCCCGCAGGCTGAAATGGATGTGGGTGCCGTTGCCGACGCCGTTGGGATCGAGGATCGGCGAAAAGCAGGCGCGGTAGCCGAGCCGCTGCGCCACCGCACGCGCCATCTCGCGCTGGATCACCGCTTCGTCGGCCGCCCTGAGGCCGCGCGTCGGGGCGATCGTCACTTCGTATTGGCGGGCGCCGTATTCCGGCAGGAAGCTGTCCGGGGTCAGGCCGGCCTCGCGCATCGCCGCGGTGAACTGCTCGCCGAACGATCCCTGCCGCCGCCAGGCATCGAGCGCATAGGTGGCGCCCGGCCGCGCCTCGACCCCGGTATAGACGAATTCCTGCTCGAAGGCGGCCAGCAGGTGGAGGCCGCCGTGGCGATTGGTCTGGTGCAGCGCCAACAAGGCGCGGCGCAGGAAATGCCGCGGGCAGCATTCCCAATGCTGCTCGTCTGTCGTCATCAGGTCGCCGAGATAGAAGCGCTCGGCGGCGCTGTATTCGTCGAACGCGACCTCGACGCGGGTGCTGGTGTCGGGCACCAGCATCAAATCGCCCTCGGTGCCGAACGGGGTCTCGTAGATCGGCCCGAACGGCGACATCATGATGTTGCTGTGGGTGAAGCCAACGCCGCGGCGCAGCCGCACGGGCAATTCCTCGGCCGGGAATCCCTTGCCGCGCACCAGCCCAGCCAGGTCGCAGGTACCGACAAAGACCAGCGGCTCGTGTTTCATAGCGAGCTATTCGGCGACGTAGAGCTTCGGTGAGACCAGATCGTCGATCGTGACCCCTGCCAGTCGCTTGCGCGCAGCCACGCAGTCGGTTCGCACCCGCGGATTCTCCTCCACCGCCCGACCATACCACTACTTTGCAGCGTGCAGATCGCCGAGGCGCTCGTAACACTCGCCGAGGCGTTTGCCGAGATAGCCCGCATCGAGCGATGGGTCTCCGTCAGCCATGAAAAGGTAGATCCTAATGGCATCCTGCGGCCGTGCCGCGGCCACCAATTCCTGGGCTCGCCGCTCCAGAACGTTGAAGTCATAGCGCATGCTGAACCACCTGCTCATGTCCAACGGCGGTGCGCCCTAGCGGAAATGGATATGGTGGCGATTGTGCCGCCCGGAAGCTCCAAGTTGAGATGCGGCCGTTGGCCCGCGTTGTACTGCCCCGCAACAGATCGAAGCGCAAGATCATGCCGTTTGGGAAGATAAACTGCGGAGCCAGTTTGGGCGTCAAGACGATGCGCGAAATGCCGCCGCCGACTGCCTCCAATCGCGTCGCAGCGTCAGCAAATCGACGCGGCGCGGATGGCATCCGGGCCGTTCGTTCCGATCGGAATCACGTAGCTGCTACCGGCGCTCCTCGCGCGGCATCGCCTCCTGGCCCGCTGTCCCCTTGACGGTTTTCCATTCCGGCCGCAGCACGTTGACCAACTCGCCGAGGCGCGCATAGCCGGAGCCGGCGAGGCGGCAGGCCGGGTCGAGCAGCTTGGGGTCGACGCGGCCGTTCTTCCACACCGACGGGTCGACATGCGCGTGCAGGATCTTCGCCAGCACGATGTTGGTGTTGCCGTCGGTGTAGATCTGCGCCACCTCGCATTCGAGATGCGCCTTGGCTTCGCCCACCCGCGGCGGGCGCACCCTGGCGGCCGGCACCGGGGTCAGTCCGGCCCAGCCGAACTCCTCCTCCTCGGGCGGGAAATCGCAGGAGGTGAAGTTCATCCGCTCCAACAGGTCAAGGCTGACGATGTTGGCGACGAACTCGGGCACCTGGCGCAGATTGGTAATCGTGTCCTTGACGCCGGTCGAGGCAAAGGCGAGGTAGAACGGGTTGCTGCCCATCAGATTGAAGTGCGAGTAGGGCGCTAGGTTGCGCACACCGTCCTTCGAGAGCGTCGACATCCAGCCGATCGGCCGCGGCACCACCAGCGCGTTCATCAGGAAGTAGAAGGCGCGGCCCTGCCACTCGTCCGGCCCGATCTCGAGATCGCGGTCGAGGACGTCAGGCGGGCCGTCGTTAGATGTCGTCATCGAGAGATCCCTGTGCTTGCTGACGGTTGACGATAGCAGCGGCGCCGGCGGCGCGCCAAAAGATCATACCCGGATGCGGTCGAGCGCCGCCGCCTGCTCGTCGTCCCAGCGATCCACCCGGAAGCCGCCCGATTGCCGGTGCCACAGCGCCGCGTAGTGGCCATCCGCAGCCAAGAGGCTCTCGTGCGTCCCCTCTTCGACGATGCGGCCGTGGTCGAGGACGACAAGCCGGTCCATGCGGCAGATCGTCGACAACCGGTGCGCGATGGCGATGACCGTACGGCCTTCCATCAGGCCCGTAAGCTGCTCCTGGATCGCCGCCTCGACCTCCGAATCGAGCGCCGAAGTCGCTTCGTCGAGCACCAGGATCGGTGCGTCCTTGAGGATGACGCGAGCCAATGCGATGCGCTGGCGCTGGCCGCCCGACAGCTTGACGCCGCGCTCGCCGACATGCGCGTCGAAGCCCGTGCGGCCGTGCCAGTCTTCGAGGCTCTCGATGAATTCGGTGGCGTGCGCGCGCCGCGCCGCATCGACGATCGCCGCCTCGCTCGCCTCCGGCCGCCCGTAGCGGATGTTGTCGCGGATCGAGCGGTGCAGGAGCGAGGTATCCTGCGTCACCATGCCGATCTGGGTGCGCAGGCTCTCCTGCGTGAAGCCGGCGATGTCCTGCCCGTCGAGCAGGATGCGGCCGGCTTCGGGGCGGTAGAAGCCGAGCAGCAGGTGCACCAGCGTCGACTTGCCGGCGCCGGAGCGGCCGACGAGGCCGACCCGTTCGCCGGGCGCGACGTCGAGATTGAGGTCGTGCAGGACGCCGAGACGGCCGCTGCGGCCGTAATCGAAGCTGACCGCCTCGAAGCGGATCGCGCCGGCGATCGGCGGCATCTCGACCGCATCCGGCCGGTCGGGCATCTGGCGCGCCACCGCGATCGAGCGCATACCGTCCTGCACCTGACCGATATCGTCGAAGATAGCCGCAATCTGCTGCGCCAGCGTGCCGGAGATCGTGTTGATCTGCCACGCCATCGGGATTGCCGTCGCGACCGTACCGACACCGATATGGCCGCTGCGCCACAGGAGGATGGCGAGGCCTCCGGTGCCAACCATCAGTAGCGCGTTCAACCCCTGCAGCCAGAGCCCCCACAGCGCGCCAATGTGCTGCTGCGCCCGCCACGCCTCGGTATGTTCGTCGATCGCCTCGCGGACGAACGCGTCCTCGTCGCGTGCGCGGGCGAACAGCTTCACGGTCAGGATATTGGTGTAGCTGTCGACGACCTTGCCGGTGAGAACCGAACGCATCTCCGACATTGCCCGCGAGCGCTCGCGCATCCGCGGCAGAAAACTCGCCAGCACGGCGGCATAGAGGAAGAACCAGGCGACGATCGGCAGCGCCAACCGCCAGTCGGCGGCCGAGAGAAGGCCGATCGCGCTGCCGCCGTAGATCCCGATGTACCAGATGCCGAGCACCGTCAACACGACGCTTTCGCGCAGGGCAGGCCCGGTCTGCATCACGCGGGCGGCGATGCGGCCGGCAAAGTCGTTCTGGAAAAAGGTCCAGCCTTGGCGCACGACATGCCAGTGGCTCTGCCAGCGCACGAGATTCGCCAGACCCGGCGCCAAGATCAGATTGCTGACGACGAGCTGGCCGAAATGCGCCGCCGGCCGCAGCACGAGAAACAGCGCGACGATCAATAGGAGCTCACGGCCGCCCGCCTGCCAGAGCGTCTCCGGCGTTTGGGTCGAGACCAATGATACGATCCTGCCGATCGATACCGGGATCAAGGCATCGGTGCCGGCGGCGCAAAAGCCGGTGACGAAGAGCGCCAGCAGCGGTCCCGGGATCTGCCGCACGAAGTGCCAGTAGAAGCGAAGGACGGACTGCCAGCCGGCAAGCACCGGCGGCGGCGTGTCGGGCGGCAGGGCGCTCGGCTCAAGCAGGCGTTCGAGATACCACAGCATTGCTTGCTAAATGCCCGTCACCACTCGGCCGGTCAACCCGGCTCGGCGCTTGGCAGCCGCGCGATTGCCGCAGTAGCCCGCCTCGCCGGCGTCATCCGCGCAGTTCGGGAAAATCCTCCTCCCAGAACTCGCCGGCGGCGCGCCCGCCATCGGCCCGCAGCCGGCGCTCGGCGGCGCGCAGCTCGACGCGGCGGATCTTGCCGGAGATCGTCTTCGGCAATTCGGCGAATTCGAGCCGGCGCACGCGCTTGAAGGGCGCCATATGGGCGCTCAGGTGACGGAAGATCGCGAGCGCGGTTTCGCGGTCGGCGGCGTGGCCCTGGGCCAGCGCGACAAACGCTTTCGGCACCGCCAGGCGCAGCGGGTCGGGCGAGGGAACGACCGCCGCCTCGGCAACCGCCGGATGCTCGATCAGCGCGCTTTCCAGCTCGAACGGGCTGATCCGGTAGTCCGAGGCTTTGAACACATCGTCGGCGCGGCCGACATAGGTGAAATGCCCGTCGGCGTCGCGCATCGCGACGTCGCCGGTGCGGTAGACCGCGCCCGCGAGCGGCTGCACTCCGCCCTCCTCGTCCTGGTAGCCGAGCATGAGCCCGAGCGGCGCCGGGTCGTCGAGGGCGAGGCAGACTTCCGCCTCCTCCTGTTCCGCGCCCTCGGGGTCGAGCAGCCGCACCCGGTAGCCCGGAGCCGGCCGCCCCATCGCCCCGAGCTTCAAGGGCTGTCCGGGGAAGTTGCCGATCTGCAGCGTCGTTTCGGTCTGGCCGTAGCCGTCGCGGATCGTCAGTCCCCAGGCGGCGCGCACCTGTTCGATGATCTCCGGGTTGCACGGCTCGCCGGCGCTGACCACCTCGCGCAGCGCGATCTTGGCTTGCCTCAAATCCTCCTGGATCAGCATGCGCCACACGGTCGGCGGCGCGCAGAACGTGGTGACGCGATGCTTCGCCAGCGCCTCGAGCAGCGACTTGGCGTTGAAGCGCGGCTGGTTCAGCATGAACACGGTGGCGCCGGCGTTCCATGGCGCGAAAAAGCAGCTGTAGGCGTGTTTCGCCCAGCCCGGCGACGAGATGTTGAGATGGATGTCGCTGGCCTCTAGCCCTACCCAGTACATCGTCGCCAGATGGCCGACCGGATAGCTCTGGTGGCTGTGCAGAACGAGCTTGGGTCGGGCCGTCGTACCGGAGGTGAAATAGAGCAGGAGCGGGTCGCTAGCGCGGGTCTCGCCGTCTGGCGTGAATTCCGGCGCGGCCTCGTAGGCATCCTCGTAGCGCTGCCACCCCGGCGCCGCGCCGCCGACCGCGATGCGGGTGTAGTCGCCCGGCAGATCAGCGAATTT
>JBLMXS010000379.1:0-5233 GCA_050257895.1 Thiohalocapsa sp. | reverse complement strand
TCGTCGTAGAGCCGCGAGGCCGACCGGTAGGCGGCCGATGCGACCGCGCTCGATCCCGCCCCGCGCGAGATCACTTTCGCCGAGAAGTGGTAGATCGCCATGCCGGCGCTTCAGGTACTCTGTAAAGCGCACGTCGGCACGACGTATAAGCGCGCCCTCACAAGAAAAATTCTTGTTCGGGACCACTCCATCCCAGGTGGTTCCGGTGCCAGTACAGCGTTTGCGCCGTCGCCCCGTTATGATCGCGGCACAGCATCACGGAGACGATCGATGCGCAAGCCGCGTGACTTTGGTGCCGAACTGCGGGCACTCGAAACGAAGGCCAAGAGCCTGAAGGAAAGGCGGGTGCGTCAACTGGGCGAGCTGGTTGCCGCCACCGGTGCCGACGCGCTCGACGCCGAAACGCTGGCGGGCGGTTTGCTGGCGATGATGGAAGCAGGCGATCCTGCCAGAAAGGAGAGCTGGCGCAAGCGCGGCCAGGCATTCTTTCAGCGGCGGCCACGCGACGCTGCGCGCAGCGCTCAGAGCAACAACATTGGCGCTGCGGCGAGCGAGGGCGACGCGGCATCGGCTTGACGCCGCGCGGGCGCGCCGCGACACCGGCGAATGGGTGGTGAAGCGCCGCGAGCGCACGCGCCATTTGATCGAGCTCGGCGGGCTCGTCGCCAAGGCCGGGCTGGTCGAGCTGACCGGCGACGATCGTGCGGCAATCTACGGCGCGCTGCTGACCGCGGCGGACCGGCTCCGCGGTGCGGAGCGCCAGCAGACGCTCGCCCTCTGGGGCCGCCGCGGGCATCGCGCCTTCGCGGCAGAAATGGCCGAGAAGGAAGAAATGCCCGAACCCGACCGTATTCTGCGCATCCGCACCGTTCTCAACGCACAGGGCTGAGCCGGTCGACGCTCTATCGCAAAATATCCGACGGCTCTTTCCCGCGCCAGTCAAGATCGGCGAACACAGCGCCGGCTGGCGCGAGTCCGCGATCAATCAATGGATCGCCGATCCGGCTGGATATCGTGAACAATCGACCGGCTGAATTCAGGCCGCAGCCCCTTTGCGAAGCGGAACAACTTTTCCGGTCTTCGGGCTCGCGCAGTAAGCGCCCAGGCCTCCATCAGTTTGCGGCGCTTCTGGAACAGATCGCCGCGCCGATAGACAGCTTCGGCCTTGTTGCCGACGGGATGCGGCGGCGCGCCGAGGAGCGGGCGACCCTGGAGCTCGGACCCGAAACCGATCTCGAGCTGCGAGACACGCTGCGAGCGGAGATCTCGGCCGAGCGCTTCACCCGCATCGACCGCGCGATGATCGCGGAGGCGACGGAGCGGGTGCTCGATCGCCGCCCAAGACGCGTCAGGTGCGCGCTGATTTCGACCGGACGCTCCGGCTCGGGCGGTTGCAGACACTTCAGCGCTACGCGGTCGCCCCGCGAGGTCGAACCGAGCCTCTGGACCATCTCGGAGAAGCTGGGGCCGACGCCGCGCGAACTCGGCGAACGAGGCGACATCATTAAGACGATGCACCGGGCGCTCGCCGAGCGCAGCGTCGAGCGCGGCGCCGCTGACTACATCATCACCGCGACCGGGTCGAGCAGGGGCGCGTCATCGGGCGCGTCATCGACAGGGGCTCCCGGGCGACCAGCTCGGCGACTGCATGCATCTCGTCATCGACGGCCGGGTGCATTACGTCGAGATCGCCGACGCAACCCAGGCCGAGGACGCGCGCATCGGCGGCGTCGTCGAGGTCGGCCGCGCGCCGCCTCGCTCCCGGCCCTCGGATCGCAATATCTCGGCGCTGGCGGCGGAAACGGGCGTCTATCGTCCGCGCGAGCACCGAGCGATCGCCGAGGCGGGCAAGTCCGTGTGCTGGGCGATGATTACGAGGGCTACTTCGAGAGCCACATCCGCCGGCTGGAGGCGCTGCGCCGAGCCGGCATCGTCGAGAGGCTCGACGCCGTCCACCGGTCGATCCCGCGGACTACGAGGCCCGCGCAGCGGCCTATGACCTGGCACAGAGCCGGCGAGGCAGCCTACGCGTTCTCTCGATCTGCGATCTCGACCGGCAGATTCCGAGCGACGGCGCGACCTGGCTCGATCCCGAACTGGCCTCGTGGAACAGGCCTCCACTGACCGCCGGTTTCGGCGCGGAGGTGAGGCACGCCGTCGAGCGGAACAAGGACGCCCTCGTCGACCAGGGCATGGCGACGCAGACGTCCGACGGCGGCGTCCGCGCGCCGAGGGACCTGTTCTCACGGATGGAGCGGCAGGAGATCGCACGCGTCGGACCGGAGATGGCCAGAGCGGAGGCCTCACCTTCAAGCCGGCGGAAATCGGGAATTACGTTTCGGGAACGCTGGTCGAATTTGTCAATCTCGCGAGCGGCAAATTCGACATGATCGCCGACGGCCTCGGTTTCAGCCTCGTTCCTGGCATCCGGTGCTCGAAAAGCAGCTCGAACGCCATGTCACCGGAATCGCCATGCCCGCTGGGGAATCATCTGTGCCATCGGGCGAGTTCGTGGCTCAGCCTTTGAGACTTTACAGATGACCGCGGCTTGCGCGCCTTGCGAATGGACAAGAACGATGGTTGCTATTTCGGAGCTAGCGCCTAGCCGCACCGACTGCCGATGGCACAAGCATCTGAAAATATGGTGGAGCCGAGGGGGATCGAACCCCTGACCTTCGCATTGCGAACGCGACGCTCTCCCAGCTGAGCTACGGCCCCGATTCCGCCCCCCGTATTCCGCCCCCGATTCTGCTGGCCGATGGCGTGGACTCTGGCGGGTGCGGCGGACTATGGGGAGCGCCCCGGTCGCTGTCAAGCGGCGCCCCGGCGCATATCCGGCCGGCCGCGACGGTGTCCGGCTAGATCTCGGGCGGCGCTTGCGGCGGCGCCGGCGCCCGGCTACGGTCGCCCTCTCTGGCGGCGACGGGCGTTGGCATGCACGCGGTCCTGAACCTTATCCTGCTGGTGATCCGCATCTACATCTGGCTGTTGATCGCGCAGGCGATCCTCAGCTGGCTGCTCGCGTTCGGCGTCGTCAACCGCTACAACCGCGGCGTCGCGGTGATCGGTGATTTTCTCTACCGCATCACCGAGCCGGCGCTGCGGCCGATCCGCGCTTTCCTGCCGAATTTCGGCGGCATCGACATCTCGCCGATCATCCTGATCCTGATCCTCTATTTCATCAGCGATCTGATCGTCGAGGACGTTGCCCCCTACCTCAGGTTCTGACCTGCCGCCATCGGAGGAGCCGCTGCGTGCCGTCGCGGGTGGCGTGCGGCTGACGGTGCGGCTCGCGCCGCGGGCCCGCGGCGACCATATCGACGGCCTCGCCCGTCTCGCCGACGGCAGCGCCGTCGTCAAGGCGTCGGTCAGGGCGCCGCCGGCCGACAATCGCGCCAATGAGGCGCTGTTGCAGCTGCTGGCGCGCGAATGGCGTCTGCCGCGGCGCGAGCTGTCGCTGGTCGGCGGCGGCAAGAGCCGCACCAAGACGGTGCAAATCGCCGGCCCGTCCGCTTCTGTGCTGGCGCGGCTGCGCGAGGCGGTCGCAGCGCTGCCGCAACTCCGCTAGGCTGCGCTGCAACATCAGCGGGAGGCCCCCATGCGATTGCAGCTCGACGGACGCAACATCGCCTACGACCTGCTCGGCCCCGAGACGGCGCCGACGGTCTGCATTACGCATTCGCTGGCGTCCGATGGGGGCAGCTGGGCGGAGCAGGTGCCCGCCTTGCTGCAGGCCGGCTTCCGCGTCCTGCGGCTCGACATGCGCGGCCATGGCGGCAGCGACCCGATCGCCGGCGACTACACGATGACGGCGCTCGCCGATGACGTCGCGCAGGCGCTGGCGGTGCTGGCGATCCCGCGGGTTCACTATATCGGCCTGTCGATCGGCGGCATGATCGGCCAGGCCTTCGCGCTGGCATACGGCGAGCGGCTGATCTCGGCGATGTGGTGCGACACGCTGCCGGCCAGTCCGCAAGGCGGCCGCGATGTCTGGGACCAGCGCATCGGCACGGTGCGACGCGCCAATTCGCTGATGCCGCTCGCCGACGCCACCGTCGAGCGCTGGCTGACCGCCGGCTTCAAGGCGGCGCATCCCGGGCGCTGGCAGCAGATCCGCGATACCGTTATCGGCACCACGCCTTCCGGCTATCTCGGCTGCTGCGCCGCGATCCTCGATTTCGATTTCGTGCCGCGCCTGCCGGAAGTGCGGGTGCCGCTGCTCGTCCTGTGCGGCGAAAACGATGCCGGCACCCCGGCCGCCGACAATCGGCGCCTCGCGGGCCTGGTGCCCGGCGCCCGCTACGAAGAGATGGCGGGCTGCCTGCATTTTCCGAATGTCGAGCAGCCCGACCGCTTCAACCGCCTCATGCTCGGCTGGCTCGAGACCCACAAACATAGCCGCTAGCGGCCGCCTTTCGCGGCGGCGGCCGATGCATTAAGTACGCGGCAGGAATCCTGGAGCGATTACGGCTGAGAGGGCGAGGTCATGGGCATCACCGTCGCGATCATGGCGCAGGGCACGATGGGCGCCGGGGTCGGCAAGCGCCTCAGTGAAAGCGGCGCCGCGGTGCGCACGCTGCTCGCCGGGCGCAGCGCCGACAGCGCGAGGCGGGCGCGCGAGGCCGGCATGCAGGCGATGGCGGACGAGAGGGCGCTGCTCGACGGCGCCGATTTCTTCCTGTCGATCCTGCCGCCCGACCAGGCGGAAGCTCTGGCGGCGCGTCTCGCCCCGGCGCTGACGGCGCTGGCGAAGAAGCCGGTCTACGTCGATTGCAACGCCGTCAGCCCGCAGACCGCGGCGCGGATTGCCGCCACGGTGGCGCCGACCGGCGCCGCCTTTGTCGACGGCGGCATCATCGGCGGCCCGCCGCGGCCCAGCTACAGCCCGGCGATCTACGCCTCGGGGCCGGCGGCCGGGGAGACCGCGGTGCTGCGCGACTGGGGGATCGACTGGCGGGTCATCGACGGCCCGGTCGGCGCCGCCTCCGGGCTGAAGATGTCGTATGCCGGCATCACCAAGGGCACGACCGCGATCGCCGCCGCGATGCTGCTCGGCGCCGCCCGCTTCGGCTGCGGAGAGGCGCTGATCGCCGAACTGTCGAAAAGCCAGCCGGAGATGCTGAAGCGCATGCGCGGCAGCATTCCGACGATGTACGACAAGGCCTATCGCTGGGTCGGCGAGATGGAGGAAATTTGCGATTTCCTCGAGGCGAACAAGCCCTCGAGCGAAATG
>JBLMXS010000378.1:0-2808 GCA_050257895.1 Thiohalocapsa sp. | reverse complement strand
CGGTTTCGCCGGCTCGGGGCGCGTCCCGGGCAGCGGCTGCACGTCTTCCTCGTCCCACGGCCCCGGAAAGCGGCCGCGGCCGACCTTCTCGCGCGAGAAGATGTGATAGTCGACCGGCCATTCCGATCGCGGCAGCTCGTAGAACACCTCGACGCCGTTGCCGTCGGGATCGCGCAGGTAGATGCCGAGTGAGATGCCGTGATCGGCGATGTGCTCGATCGGCTGCCCCTTCGCCTTGAGGCGCTGGTAGAACTCTTTCAAATCGTCGAGGCTTTCGAGCCGCCACGCCATGTGGTTGAGGCCGACCTGCCCCTTGTGCTGCAGCGGCGCATCGTCGCCGAGCTGCATCAGCGCCACCTCGTGCGACTGCTCCTCGTCCGCCGACAGAAACGCCGCCCATCCCGGCCGGTACTCGTAGACGTGCAGCCCGAGCAGCTCCTCGTACCATTGTTTCGAACGCTCGACATTGCGCACGTAGACGTTGACGTGCTGCAGGTACATCGGTCGCTTGGCCATGTTTTTCTCCCGTAGGATGGGCTGAGCCTTGCGAAGCCCATCACGAATTCCGTCTCAGCGCAACAGCATGGGCTTCGCTGTGCTCAGCCCATCCTACGCGTTAGCTGGAGTGTATCATGCGTCGTCGTCGCGCCCCAGAAACTCCAGCACGCGCTCCATCACTTCGCCCTTCGGGTAGATCGCGGCCATCGCGCGGGCGCGCGTCAGCGGGTCGCTGGCGAAAAACCGCTCGTACAGCACCTGGCGGCTGCCGAAGGCGCTGCCGGCGACATCCCAGGCGAGGCGGAACAGCCCGACGCGGTCGCGCGCCGGGGTGCTGTCGGTCGCCAGGTACTGCTCGATGTCGGGTTTGAGCGGCCCGTCGAAATCGGCTTCGCTCGGCTGGATCAGGAAGCTCGACGAGCCCATCAACTGCAGGATCTCGATCATCCGCGGGTAGGCGGTCATCATCAGGTTGCGCGTCGACTCGACCGGCAGGATCGCCGGGCACATGACGCCCCAGCGGTCCACTTCGGCGTCGGCCTCGGCGGCGCGGATGCAGGAGCGCATCAGCTCGCTGTAGAGCATCAATTCGCCGATCCGCTCCTCGGTATGCGGCAGGTGCGCGTTGCCGAGCGTCTGCGTCATCAGTAGCGCAAGGCCGAGCACGAACTCGCATTTCGCGAGGTTCTTGGCGGCGCCCTGATGCGCCGAATGCGCCGTCGAATGCGTCACATGCGGCGTCTGGTTGAGGCGGTCGACATCGTAGAGCAGGAAGACCCGCTCCCACGGCACCACGACGTCGTCGAAGAACACGACGCAATCCATCTCCTCGAAGCGCGAGCCGAGCGGATGGTCGAAATGCGAGCGGCCGAGATCGAAACTGTCGCGGCACAGGAATTTGAGCCCCCTGGTGCTGCACGGGATCGAGAAATTGACCGCGAACGGGCTGTGTTCTTCGCTGTGGCGGGCCAGGCGCGGCGAGTAGACCGCGATCTCGTCGGCAAGCGGGCCGAGGGTCGCGAGGATGCGGGCGCCGCGCACGACGATGCCGGCATCGGTCTCGCGCACGACTTCGAGCGCGGTGCCTTCCTTCAGGTTGAACATGCCGGAGACGTTGCGGCTGCGCTGCAGGTTGATCAGCGAATGCGTCAGCGTGACGTCGTTCTCCCGGATGTATTCGACGTAGCGGCGCATGTTGTCGGCGAATTCCGGCCGCTTTTCGCCGAAGAAATCGGCGGCGGCGCCCCAGGCCGCGAAGGTGACGTTCATGAAATCGGGCGAGCGGCCCATCATGCCGCAGGTGGCGCGCGCCCAGTTCAGCATCATCTTGCTGCGGGTCGCGAGCGCCTCCTTGGTGCGCGGCATGTCGAACGAGCGACCGACCGGTTCGCCGGTCGACGGCGAGAGAAAGATCATGACCTCGCGCAATTGCGGGTCGTGCTGCATGTCGTAGAGATGCGCGATCGCCTTGACGCCGCCGGCAAGGCCCTTGTGCCGCGTCACGTCGCGCACCCGCTCGCCGCCGAGCCACACCTCGCGCTCCTGCGCCCTCAGCGTGTCGATGTATTGCTGTCCCGTCCGCGCCGGCATGCGATCCTCCCGAAGGCAATGGGTTAGGCGGCGCGCTTACCCCCACCCCGACCCTCCCCAATCAAGGGGGAGGGCGCGCGCGTCGGGTGGGTGCGGCGCCTCAGATGACGCCGTCGTCCTTGAGGCCCTTGACGTCGCGCTCGCTCATGCCGAGCCAGCTGGCGAACACCTCCTCGGTGTGCTCGCCCAAGAGCGGCGAGCGCTCGATCTTCGGCGGCTTGCCGTCGAAGCGCACCGGGAAGGTCGGCATGCGGAAGTCGCCGTTCGGATGCTGCTGCGTCTGGATGATGCCGCGGCTCTCGAAGGTCGGCTCGGCCAAGAGGTCGGCGGTGTCAAGCACCGCGCCGGCCGGGATGCCGGCGGCGCCAAGGATCTTCATCGCCTCCTCTTTCGGATGCTGCGTTGTCCACGCGCTGACCATCGCGTTGACCTCGTCGCTGCGCGCGAGCCGCTTGTCGCGGTCGAGGTAGTTCGGATCGTCCGCCAGCTCCGGCCGGCCGATGACATTGGCGATGCGGCGCCAATGCTCGGGGTTGTTGTGGCTGTTGAAGACGTAGATCCAGTCGTTGGGTCCGCCGCCTTTGCACGGGAAGAGGCCATTCGGCGGCCCCGGCGGGCCGAACCCAGCGCCGCCGCGCGGCTGCGGCTGGCCGGTGCGGGCGTGGTTGACGAAGGCGCCGCGGGTGTAGTTGAGCTGCGCGTCCTGCATCGCGACCTGCA
>JBLMXS010000377.1:0-7326 GCA_050257895.1 Thiohalocapsa sp. | reverse complement strand
GCCAGACTTTCAATCGGCAGGGACGACCCGGCCGCGGCATTCGCCGAAGCCGATCGGCGCGTAGCCGTCGCGCCGGCAATGCGCGCGGAAGATCGCTTCGTCGCCGTCTTCGAGAAAGATGCGGGTCTCGCCGTTGCCGAGGGTCAGCGTGCGCGTCCCGTCCATGCTCTGCTCGCTGAGGCTGCCCCAGCCCTCCTCGGTCGGGCCGGAGATCGTCCCCGAGCCGAACAGGTCGCCGGCCAACAGGTTGCAGCCGCCGCTGGTGTGGTGCGCGACAAGCTGTGCCGGCGTCCAGTAGAGGTCGGTGGTGTTGCCGTGCGAGATGCGGTGCGCCGGCATCCCCTCCTGGCGCATCCGCGGGGTCAGGACCAGGGCTTCGAGCGCGATGTCGAAGGCGCCCTGTCGCTGGTCCTGCTCGTCCCACAGATAGGGTAGCGGGCGCGGGTCGCCCTCCGGGCGCGGCGGCTGCGCGACGCGGAACGGTTCGAGCGCCTCCAGCGTCACGATCCACGGCGACACGGTCGAACCGAAGCTCTTGCCGAGGAACGGGCCGAGCGGCGCCGATTCCCATTGCTGGATGTCGCGCGCCGACCAGTCGTTTACGAGGCCAAGACCGAAAATGTGCTCGCTCGCCTCGCCGATCGGAATCGGCTCGCCCTGGCGGTTGCCGGGCCCGATCCATACCGCCAGCTCTAATTCGTAATCGAGCTTGCGGCACGGCCCGTAGCTCGGGGCCGCCTCATCCGGCAATTTGCGCTGGCCGTTTGGCCGGCAGATCGGCACACCGGCCTCGCGCACCGACGAGGCGCGGCTGTGATAGGCGACCGGGACGTATTTGTAGTTGGGGCTGAGCGGGTTGTTGGGGTCGCGCCGGCGGCCGCCGTTGCGGGCGTGATGGATGCCGGCGAAGAAGTCGGTGAAGTTGTTGACCGTCGCCGGCAAATGCAGCCAGCAGGCGCTGGCGCGATGCAGGAGTCGATCGGCCAGCGCCTCGGCCTTGCCGCCGGTCGCCAGCAGCCCCGAGACCTGCTTGCGCAGCTCGCGCCGCGGCGCGGGGCCGAGCGCCATCAGCGCGTTGAGGGTGCCGCCGGCGGCGGCCTTCGCGGCGGTCGCCGCCGGTCCGGTAAAGAGCCCGGCCTCGTGCGCGGCGCGCAGGTCGAAGATCATGTCGCCGATTGCGATGCCGCCGCGCTTCTTGGCGTCGGGGATGCTGTTGCCCGGCGGGCTGAAAACGCCGAACGGCAGGTTCTGCAGCGGAAACTCCTTGTGGCCGTTGGCCGAGGCGACCCAGCTCTGCCGGCTCATGTCATGGGTTTCGTCGATCATCCTCATCCCTCCCTCCGATTGCCTGTCAATTCCCCGGAGCCGCAGCGGACAGCATCGCCTGTTCCTGGCGCGGCGTCCGCATCACCGCGAAAATCGCGAAGCCGAGCCCCAGCGCGACAAAGAAGCCGAACACCGCGATCATGCCGAAGGCGTTGTCGTACGGCAGCAATGCCACGATAAAGCTGCCGGCAGACGCCGTCGCCATCTGGACAAAGCCCATTAGCCCGGCGGCGGTGCCGGCAAGGCGCGGGTGGATGCTGAGCCCCGCCGCCATCGCCGAGGGCTGGCTCATGCCGTCGCCGATCTCCGCCGCCGCGATCGGCAGGAACAAGGCCCACACGCCGAACTGCGCCGAGCCGGCGCCCAATGCCAGCACCACCGCCGCCGCGAAGGCGAGGCCGCGGCCGGCGACCAGCAGCCGCAAGCTGCCGAAGCGCGTCGCAAACCGCGCCGCAATGGCGTTGCCGAGCATGTAGGTCGCCATCGGCAACAGGATCATCAGCCCGTAGGTGCTGGGCGGCTGCTGCAACGCGTCGGACAGGATGTGCGGCGCGCTGGCGATGAAGGTGAACCACGAGGCGCTGGTGCAGGCGCTGCACAGCGCGAAGCCGACAAAGGCGGGCGAGCGCAGCAGCTCGCGGTGGCTGCCCACCATCGCCACCGGATCGAGCCGCACACGGTGCCGGTTGGTTTCGCCGAGGCCGCCGACCACGATCGCGAAGACCACGGCGCCGAGCCCAAGGAGCAGCACGAAGATCGCCCGCCACCCGAACCATTGCGTCAGATAGGCGCCGATTGCCGGCGAGATCGCCGGCGCCAACGTCATCGCCATCATGACGAGCGCGAGGCCGCGCGCCGCCGCCTCGCGCTCGTAGACGTCGCGGATGATCGCCCGCCCGACGACGATGCCGGCGCACGCCCCCAACGCCTGCAGGACGCGGCCGGCGACCAGCGCCGGCAACGAGGCCGCGAGCGCGCACAGCATGCTGCCGACGAGGAACATCCCCAGCCCGGCGATCAGCACCGGGCGGCGGCCGAACCGGTCGGAGGCCGGGCCGTAGAGCGGCTGGCCCAGCGCGATGCCGCCGAGATAGAGGCTCAGCACCAGCTGCACATTGGCCGCACTGTCGTCGAACACGCCGACCAGCAGCGGCAGCGCCGGCACCACTATGTGCAAGCCGCAGAACGCCAGCGCCGTCACCGCCGACAGCAATGCCAGCGACGGCGGCCGGCGCCTCTCCACGTCATTGCGAGCGAAGTGAAGCAATCTCGCGCCTATAGTCCCAGCACCGGGTCGAGATTGCGTCGTCGCTCCGCTCCTCGCAATGACACTGATGCGACAGGTTTGGGACCGCCGGCATGCCGGCCAGTTGGACCAAGATCGGGGCCGGCGGTCCGAAGCGTGCCGGTCGGCATCAATTGCGGGATCAGGAGGACGCGGAGCGGAAGCTCGCGAGGCTGCGGCGCTGGGTGCCGTCGGCGGTGAAATTGGCCGGGTCGAGCCAGGCTTCGAAGGCGGCGCGCAGTGCCGGCCATTCGCTGTCGACGATCGAGAACCAGGCGGTGTCGCGGTTCTGGCCTTTGACCACTTGCGCCTGGCGGAACAGCCCCTCGTAGCGGAAGCCGAGCCGTGTCGCGGCGGCGCGCGACGGAGCGTTGAGCGAATTGCATTTCCACTCGTAGCGGCGGTAGCCGAGCTCGTCGAACACCCGGCGCATCATCAGGTACATCGCCTCGGTGGCGGCGGTTCGCCGCTGCAGACGCGGGCTGTAGGTAATGCTACCAACTTCGATGACGCCGTGCGCCGGCTCGATCCGCATGTAATTGGCGGTGCCGACCGCCTCGCCGCTGGCATGGTCGACGATCGTGTGCACCAGCGGGTCGTCGGTCAGGCAGGCGGAATCGGCCCAGCGCTGCAACTCCTCGAGCGTGCGGTAGCCCTCGCGCGGCAGGTAGGTCCACATGCGGCCGTCCTGGTCCTCGGCGAAGGCGGCGAAGAGAGGCGGCGGATCGCGCGCTGGATCGAGCGGCCGCACCGTGCAGGAACGCCCGGGCATGGGCGTGCGCGGCGGCAGGGGCCGCGGCGACCAGTCCGGCAGCGATGCCCCGACCGGCTGGCCGAGCGCGTTCAGATGCTCTTCCATCAGGCCCCCCTTGCCGCGACAAAGCGCTCGGTGATCGGCCTGTAGAGCGCGACGGCCCCACCCAGTGCGTTCGCGACGGCGCCCGCCGCCGCGATATCGTCGAAGACGCCGATCGCGCGGTATGGGGTCGAGCGGTCGAGCGCCACGGCGCGCAGCCAGACGAGCCCTTCGTGCTGCGGTGCCGGCAAGGCCCGGTCGACCACCAAGAGGACGCCTCCCATCGGGACCTCCGGCGCGGCGTCGAGCCCGGCGAACAGGTTGCGCCGGTGCTGGCTTTCGTCGACCACCGGCACAAACGGCCCCATGCCCCGCGTCTGCCGGTAGACCTCGGTGTCGAACACCGCGGGAGAGGCAACGCTGTACATCGCCAATGACGGCGGCGGGCCAGGGTCGACGGCGCGAAAGCGCTGCGCCGAGCTGATCCCCGGCACCGCCGCCATCGCCGCGAGATGGCCGAGATACCAAGAATCCCAGGCCGCGATGCGGCTCGGGTCGGTAAGGCCGCTTTCGCTGGTGAAGATCATCGGCGAAGGCGATCACATGGCGGTAAGGGTCGTCAACAGTCTGGCACGGCCCGCCGCGAGCGTCCTTGACGCTGCCGGCGCGGGCGCTCACATTCGCGTCATGCAGCGGGCAACTCATCGCAGCGATGGGCGGCGAATTAGCCACCCGGGCCCCCTCGGGGCTCGGGCCGTGCTTTGCCATCAACCCGTCGAGGAATTCTGTGATGTCGCCTTTGCCCTCTCCCGCTGCCGCCGCCGGTACTGAAGTCGGCGCTGCTCTTCCCTCCGTGTCGTTCACCGTCGAGGCTCGCGCGGAACCCGGCGTGATGCCCCGCGTTGTCGGGCTGTTCGCCAAGCGCGGTCTGGTGCCGCAGGCATGCCGCAGCATCGCCACCGGACCGTTGCTGACCATTGACGTTGAGATGCGCGGCCTCGACCGTGACGTCTGCGACTACATCGCGCGCTGCATGCGTCAGATTGTCGGCGTCGAGCGCGTGCTGATGGACGAAACCCCTCCTGCCGGTTGAGGCCCCTGCCGATGTCGTTCGCCGACCGTATCCGCGCCTGCAACAATTTCGACCCGGCGCGCGTCGTGCCATTGGTCGTTGCGAGCGGCGTCAGCGACCAGCGGATCGGCTGGCTGCGCCACAACAACGCCACAGCGCTGGCGCGCTTTCCAAACGTGTTCGCGGTCGAGCCGGAGCGCGTGCGTCTGGTGGCGCACGGCGACGTCGACAGCATCAGCGCCGCCGTCGATGCCGTGGTCGACCAATTGGTGGTCCACAACCACGTCCCGAAATGGCGCAACGAGACCTTCGATGCGATGCCGTGCTGGGGCGCGCGGCCGGTGTTCCGCCTCGATCGCGGAGCGGTGCCGTTTTTCGGCGTGCGCGCCTATGGGGTCCACCTCAATGGCTATCGCGAGGTCGGCGGCCGGCCGCATTTGTGGATCGGCCGCCGGGCGCCGAACAAGCAGATCGCGCCCGACAAGCTCGACAACATCGTCGCCGGCGGGATCGGCAACGGCCACGGCATCGTCGCCACGCTCTACAAGGAGGCCGAAGAAGAGGGCGGCGTCCCGGCCCCGCTGGTTGACCGTGCGGTGTCGGCCGGCGCCGTCAGCTACGTCATGGAGACCGAGCTCGGCATCCGCGACGACGTGCTGTTCGTCTACGATCTCGAAGTGCCGGCCGATTTCACCCCGAAAAACAGCGATGGCGAGCTGGTCGAGTTCACGCTGATGCCGGCCGACGAGGTGCTCGACCGGGTGCGCACGACCGATGATTTCAAGTTCAACGTCAACCTCGTCGTGCTCGACTTCGCGGTCCGGCACGGGCTGATTGCGCTCGACGACCCGGAATATCTCGACGTCGCCTGCGGCCTTCACCGCCCGCTCGACTGAGCCGCCGCCAAGACAGCCGCCGGCGTCGTCCCGGCCGCCCGCATCGCCCGCACGGACAGCGCCGCGTCGCGCTTGGCCAGCCGCCGGCCCTGCGCGTCGGTCAAGAGCTCGTGGTGGCGGTAGGCCGGAACCGGCAGGCCGAGCAGCGCCTGCAGCAGGCGGTGGACATGGGTGGCGGCAAACAGGTCGACGCCGCGCGTCACCAGCGTCACCCCCTGCAGCGCATCGTCGACGGTGACCGCGAGGTGGTAGCTGGTCGGTGTATCCTTGCGCGCCAGCACGACGTCGCCGAGCGCGAGGGGATCGGCGGCGACGGCCCGCCCGTCCTCGCACCACGTCAAAGGCCCGGTGCGCGAGAGCGCCCCCGCGACGTCGAGCCGCCAGGCATAGGCCCTTGCGGTGCGGCAACGCTCGGCGCGTTCGGCGGGATCGAGCCGCCGGCAGGTGCCGGGATAGACGGCGCCCGTCTCGCCCGTTGGACCGAGATGCGGCGCGCCTTCCGAGCGCGCGATCTCGGCCGCGATCTCCCGCCTCGTGCAAAAGCATGGGTAGACGAGCCGCGCCGCCTCGAGCCGGTCAAGGGCCGTGCGGTAGTCGGCCAGATGCTCCGACTGCCGCCGCACCGGTCCGTCCCAATCGAGCCCGAGCCAGGCCAAATCCTCGACGATCGCGGCGGCGTAGTCGTCTCGGCAGCGGCCCCGGTCGATATCCTCGATGCGTAAGAGGAAGCGCCCGCCCGCCTCGCGCGCCGCCCGCCACCCCTCCAGCGCCGAGCGCACGTGCCCCAGATGCAGATAGCCGGTCGGGCTCGGCGCAAAGCGGGTGACGACGGCGCTGGCGGTCTTGCTCAGCTGACCGAGGGCCTCATCCTTCCGCGGCGGCGGCAGAAGCATGCCTGACCGCGGTCACGCCCAATTCGCGGAGTTCTGCCTCGAACCCCGCCGCATCTTCCAGCATCGGCAGGTCGACCACCGGCGCCTCCCCCACCATCACGCGCTCGATCTGCGTCTTTGCCAGCTTCAACGGCACGTGCCTCTTCACCAACGCCCATATCGCGGAGATCGATTTGACGAAATTCGGCTCAGCCCGAAGGACGTATCGCGCAGGTGAACCGGAGGGGACCGGGGATCCTTCGATAGCGCGCACCGGTGGTCCTAGCCGATCCCTTAACGACGATAGCATCGGCATTTACTTTCTCCGCGATCGCAGAGGCAAGTCGACGGAGATGAGGCCAACCGAGGGAATTTGGTCGAAGTGCATCCGTCTGTATATGGAGGCCGGTCAGCACGAGTTCATCGTCATTTCGCTCCACGTCGGCCATCATAATCAGCGCGCCAGCTGGCGTCGTAACACGGACAGTCACTACCGGCCCTTCACCGACCTCATCAACGAGCTCGATCAGGATGTCCGCGGCCGTCCACACGCGAGAAGCATCGCAGCATGACAGGCTTGGCGGCATCGGCTATGCCTGCCGCCGATGTTCGGTTTGCGCAGAAGAGCGAGGTCGCCGATGCTGATGGCGCTGTCAGGTCCCTCTCGACCACCGGTGGCCGGTGGGCCGCCGCGCCGGCTCGTCATCCTGCTGCACGGCCTCGGGGCCGACGGCAACGATTTGATCGGCTTGCAGCAATATTGGGGGCGGTTGCTGCCGGAGGCCGAGTTCGTCTCGCCCAACGCGCCGTTCCCGTGCGACATGGCGCCCTACGGCTATCAATGGTTCAGCGTCCAGGACCGCACCCCGGCGGCGATGCTGGCCGGGGTGCGCGCGGCGGCGCCGCTGCTCGACGCCTTCATCGACGACGAGCTGCAGAAACGCGGCCTCACGGAAGGCGACACCGCCCTCGTCGGCTTCTCGCAGGGGACGATGATGTCGCTCTATGTCGGGCTGCGGCGCGAGAGGCCGCTGGCCGGCATCCTGGGCTATTCCGGCCGGCTGATCGCCCCGGAGCTG
>JBLMXS010000376.1:0-8502 GCA_050257895.1 Thiohalocapsa sp. | reverse complement strand
GCCGCACTCACCGGCGGCCGCGACAGCGGATCGGGTGCCGCGACAGGCGGCGCGGCACCTGCCGTTAAGACTTCCGTTTTACTCTCTGTTTTGGCTTCGGTTTTGGCTTCCGGGTTGGCTTCCGGGGCCGCGACCACGAGCGGCGGCGGGACGGCAACCGGCTCGCCGGCGGCGGTTGCGGCTAACGGCCCGGTTGACGCGCTCGCGACCGCCGCCGGCGCATGCTCCGCCAGCCCGTGCTCCCACAAATGACCGCAATCGGCGCAGCGCAGCCGGCGCTTGCCGTCCGAGCCCGCGAAAACCGTCTCGTCGATCGCGTAGCGCGTGCCGCAATCCGGGCAGCCGACGATCATCGCATCCCCCACCATGGTCCCATCGGCCCGCGCGGCCCCCCCAGCGGTCCCCCGAACGGCAGCGGGTAGGCAAACGCCGTCACCGGGCGACCGCGATCGGACCACGGCGGCGGGCACGGCGGCGGCCCGCTCTCGGGCGGCGGTGCTTCGACATAATACCCCGGCCCCGGCGGCGGTGGTGGCGGCGGCGCATGGCGCACCGCAACCTGGTGCCGCGTCATGGCATGACCGCGCGACGGCCGCGCCGCCGCGGTCTTGTGCTCGCTATGCCGCCGCGCCGCAGCGTCAGTATTCTTTTTTGCCGCCGCGCTCTTTTTTGCCGCGACACGGTGCTTCGCCGCACTCTGATGCGCACGGGCATGGCGATCGGCCGAACCGCTCGGCTTCAGCGATGGCGGCGGCGTCGGATGCACCACCATCGGCTGCGCCGGCGACAGTGGCGGCGGGATCGCGGCGGACGCTGCCGGTTCGTCCGCGGCCAGCGCCGCCCCCGGCGCCATCAGCAGCGCAATAATTACGCTAAGGATCGCGGAAAGGCCGCCCCGGTTGCTCATGCGCGTCCTCCCATCGCCAAGCTGGCCACCGCCGGATGCGAGGAACACCGTTCGATGGCGACCCGACAGCCGATTATTCGAGCGGTTCTGCAACGTCGTCCCCCCGGCGGCGTCAATCCACGGCATCAATCCACTGGGTCAACCCGCGGCGTCAATCGCTACGCACACGGTGCATTTGAACCGAGATCCCCGCCGCGAGTCTAGCGCGAAGCGCGCGAGATCGCATGCCGCGCCTTTGCGTTCCGCGTCAACGCCCCCAGCAATCCCGCTGCAGCCGCACTCGCGTCTGCATTAGTTCCGGGGCGTACTGCTGGCGTTCCCATGGCGGCGAGTGGCGTATGCGCCACTTCAGCCTACGAAAGTGCCGCGCGAGCCCCTTGCAATACTGATGGTGCTGTGCCCATTGCGGCCCCGGCATCGGACCGGGCCAACCCGGCCAACCGGGCCCGCCCGGCGGCCCCGGCGGACCGGGGAACTGCACCGGCACCAGCGGGCCATCGAGCCCCGCCGCGCTCGCCGACGGCACCTGCCCGAGCGACAGCGCCAGCAACATAGCCAATGAAACCGCGCGGACCATCGCCACCCCCTGCCTTGCCGCCCCGACAACGGCCGTCGCGGTGGGGCAATTCCCTGAGGCAATTCCCTCGGCAATTCCCTGGGGCTAAACCCGTCGCTTGGCCGGCGCAGCCGCGGACGGCTCAGCCTCTTGCCGCGGCAGCCGCACGCAGGTCGAAGCCAGGATCGGCCGCCTGCTCCGGGGTCACCTGGCGGCCGGCCGACAACAGGCGGCGGCCATGCGCGTGGTCAGCCGGCTGGTTGATCGACTCGATGCCGAGCAGATGCCCATCCTGGTAGCAGAACACGGAAAATTGGCCGCCCTCGGGGTCGCCGCGCAGCACCGTCCGATCATAGCCGGTACAGAGCCCCGCGATCTGCAGCCGCAATTCGCCCTGCTCGCTCCAGAACCACGGCAGCGCGGTGTACGGATGCGCGTTGCCGACCAGGCGGTCGGCGACGCAGCGCGCATGGTCCGCGGCGTTCTGCACCGCTTCGAGGCGGGTGTCGGCGCCGCCGCAATGGCGGCACGGAAACGCGGCGCAATCGCCGATCGCGGAGATTGCCGGGTCGGCGGTCACGAGATGCTCGTCGACGACGATGCCGTTCGCCACCGCCAGCCCCGCCGCCGCCGCGAGTTCCTCGTTCGGTCGGACGCCGATGCTGACCAGCACCAGATCGGCCGGCAGACGAGCGCCGCCCTCGAGTTCGACGCCGTCCACCCGGCCTTCATGTCCGGCGATCCCTTCCGCCCTGGCACCGAAGGTGAATTCGACGCCGGTGCGGCGATGCGCCTCGGCAAAAAACTCCGAGGTCGGGACCGTGACGACGCGACCCATCACCCGGTCGGTCAATTCGACGATGTGGACGTCTTTGCCATGGGCGCGGGCAACCGCAGCGAATTCAAGGCCGATAAAGCCGGCGCCGATCACCACCACCCGCTCGGCGGCCGCGAGGCGCTGGCGCAATTCGTCGGTCTCGGCCAGCGTGCGCAGATAGCAGACGCCGTCGAGCTCGATGCCCGGCAGCGGCGGCATCCGGTTGCGCGCGCCGGTGGCGAGAACGAGGTGGCCGTAGGACAGAGGCTCGCCGGTGGCGAGCCGCACCCGCCGCTCGGCGGGCTCGATCGCGTCGACGCGGACGCCCGTCAATATCTCGATGCGATGCTCGCGATAGAACGCCTCCGGCCGCATCAGCAAGAGGTCCAGCCCGATCTTGCCGTCGAGATAGTCCTTCGAGAGCGGCGGGCGCTGGTACGGCAGGACCGGCTCGTCGCCGATCAGGACAATCCTTTCCGCAAACCCGTGCTGGCGCAGCGAGGCGGCCAGCTGGAAGCCGGCATGGCTGGCGCCGACGATGACGACGGGATCAGCCGCCATCACCGATAGACCTGTTCCCCGTCACCGCCGGGAAAGCGGGGGTCCAGGGGCAGCACTGCGGTTGTTGCCCTGGATTCCCGCTTGCGCGGGAATGACGCGAAGAGAGCGTAATGCATCAGGTCTGCGTCTCCGGCAGGCGGACCACGAGCCCATCCATCTGCGGCGACACGACGAGCTGGCAGGAGAGCCGGCTGTTGGCCTGGCGCGGACTGGCGGTCCCTTCCAGCATCGCTTCCTCGTCGGCCGCCAATGGCGGGCACAGCGCCAGCTGGTCGTCGCGGACATAGACATGGCAGGTGGCGCACATGCACGAGCCGCCGCATTCGGCGACGATGCCGTCGACGCCATTGAGCACGGCGGCCTGCATGACGCTGGTGCCGACATCGATGTCGAGCGTCGTCTCCTTCCCGTCGTGGCTGATATACGTCACTCGCGGCATGGTGCGGTTCGTCCTCGTTGCGCCCAAGAGGGGGTCCAGTGGAGGGCCAGCCTTACGCAATCCGCGCCCCGCGGTCGAGCATTTTTCGAAGCGGCGGCGCCGGTAAGGGGTGTATAGAGAAAGCAATCCGCAAGCGAGGGAGGCACGCGATGAAGGATGGATTTCGGGTATTTGACGCCGATACGCATGTCGAGCCGACGGCCGAGGTGATTGACAGCTATGTCGATCCGTCGTTCCGCGCGCGCCTGCCTGAACTTGCGCCCTACCGGCAGCCGGTGCGGCCCGGCAATCCCGGCGGCGCGCCGGGCAAGCACGTCTATCGCTACGGGCAGATCCAGTTCAAGCGCATCCTCGGCGAGGCCGCGCCGCGCGACACCCATAGCGGCCGCGACACGCATTGGATGGGCTCGAAGCAGCCGCGTCCCGGCACGCAGGACACCGAGGCCGACAGCCGCGTCCAGGACATGGACGATGAGGGCACCGACGCGCATTTCCTGATCCCGACCTCGTGGACCAGCTTCGTCGGCCACGAGGACCCGTCGATCGAGGTCAATGTCATCCGCGCCTTCCACCGCCACATGGGCGATTTTTCCAGCAAACACCCGGACCGGCTGACAAGCATGATCGTCGCCTCGGCGCGCGACGTCGACGCCGCGGTCAAAGAGATCCGCGACTGGGGCAAGTCGCGCTGGGCCGTCGCGGTGATGCCGCTCGTCACCAAAGACATCCCGGCCGATCATCCCTCGCTCGATCCAATCTGGAAGGCCGCGGTCGACCACGATTTGCCGATCGCGCACCACAGCTTCACCTGGACGCCGCCCTATTTCCCCGGCGTCTTCGACTTGTGGGACAATATCTTTCTTGGTCGCCTCGCCTCGCACCCGTGGGGCGCGATGCGCTTCATCGCCTCGGTAATCGGCGGCGGCATCATGGACCGCTACCCGACCCTGCGCGTCGGCACCCTCGAATGCGGCTTCGGCTGGCTGCCGTTCTGGGGCAAGCGCATGGACGAGCAGTACGCCTATGTCGGCTCGACCGCCGAATTGAAGATGAAGCCGAGCGAGTACCTGAAGAGCGGGCGCTATTTCTGCAGCGTCGAGCGCCACGAGGGCGCCGACATGTTCGACATGGTGCGCAAGTTCGTCGGCGACGACGTGTTGATGTACGCCTCGGACTATCCGCATTCGGAATGCCAGTTCCCGGAGACGGTCGAGAACTTCCTCAAATGGGAGATGGCCCCTGACGTGCGCCAGAAGCTGATGGCCGGCAACGCCGACCGCTTCTTCAAGCACGCATAGGGCCAATCTCCCCCTCACCCTGTCCCTCTCCCCGCTTGCGGGGAGAGGGACAGGGTGAGGGGCGTTGTCGGGACTGTCACCCGCTAGCGGAAGCGTGGCTTCACCTGCTCGCAGAGCAGGCGGATCGCGTTCAGCACGCGGTCGTGCGGGATGAGGCCGCCGCAGTTCAGTTCGGCCAGGATGCCGTCGAAGCCGATCGCTTGCTCCAGTTCCTTGAGCCGCGCGGCGACGCTGTCCGGCGTGCCGACGATGACATTGCCGCGCAGCGCGTCGTCATAGGTCATCGTACGCAGCTTTTCGGCGCGGTCGATAAAGGCTTGTCGACCGGAGCGCCGCGCCGACTCGGCGATCAGCTCGTATTGCAGCCGGTAGAAATGCGTCACGCTTTCCTCGGCCTCGGCGCGGGCGCGCTCCTCGGTCTCGGCAATGTAGATCGGCGCCGAGACATAGGCCTTGCCGCGGCCGGGCCGGCCGGCGCCGCGCCAGCCCTGCTGGTAGCTGGCGATCTGCGGCCCGACATCGGGCCACACCACATGCCGGGTGCTGGCGAATACCGGGTAGCCCTGCGCGCCGATCGCCGGGAAGGTGTCGGGGGTGCTGGCGGCAATGCGGATCGGCGGCATCCGGCCGCGATAGGGGCGCGGCACGCAGGCGATGTCGTGGAACCGATGGAAACGGCCCTCAAAGGAGAAGCGCGGCGCGCTCCAGGCCCGCTCGACAATCTCGAGCGTCTCGACGAAGCGCTCGCGGCTCTCGTCATAGGGCACCTGGTAGGCGTCGTAAGTGCTGACGACGCCGCTGCGGCCGACCCCGAAAATCAGCCGCCCGCGGCTGATTTGGTCAACCGTCGCGGCCTCTTCGGCCAGCCGCAGCGGGTGGCACAGCGGCAATACCTGCACCGCGATGCCGATCTGCATCCGCTCGGTGCGCGCCGCGATCGCGCTGGCGATCGCCAAGGGCGAGGACAGGTAGGTGCGCTCCGGCGCGAAGTGGATCTCGGCCAGCCACATGACGTCGAGGCCGCTGCGCTCGGCCAGGTCGACCTGCGCCATCGCCTCGTCGAACATCTCGGTCTCGCCCCGTCCCAGCACCGACGGGAATTCGTGAAACATACCGAATTCCATGCGCGCTCTCCGTTTCGCCACCTTGCCACCGGCGCGGCAAGATTGCGGCGTCATGCGCCTCGCCGCAATCTCCGGCTTGCGCCATTGTTGCGCCACCGCCCGACCGCTGCCGAGAGCGGCGCGGCACCGGCCCGCAGAGGGTATTCAGGGTCTTTAAAATCCGGAAAAAAAGTGATCCAATTGTCAACCCCGTGCGCAGTGCTTAACGCATTCGTAAGCTGTATCGGGCATTCATAGCGCGCCGGGCAGATTCCCGCAGAGGAGAAGCAATGATCACCACCTTCACCAAGCTTTGGAAGAACGATGACGGCGCGACCGCCATTGAGTACGGCCTGATTGCCGCACTGATCGCGGTTGCCGCTATCGCCGCGTTTCAGCTGGTCGGCACCAGCCTCAGCACGACGTTTCACAACGTCGGCACGCTGCTCTAGCCGCCGCTGCGACTACTCGCAACGCTCCGCGGCGCTGCCGGTGCCGCGGAGCGTTGTTGTTTTCGGTACGCCGTTTCCGGCGGCGCCAGCGCCATCACGCAGCGCCATTCCTCTCTGACACTTGCATTGCTCTCGGCCGGATAGCGCGCGGCGGCCTCGCCGGCGACCGCCGCGGCGTCGGCGATTCGCCCAAAAGCCCACACCGCGGCCCCGCGCACCAATGGCGACGGGTCGTCGAGACAGCGGCGCGCCGCATCTACCGCCTCCCGCGCGGGCCCGGCGGAATTGCCGATCGCAATCAGCACATTGCGCAGGAAGCGGTCGCGGCCGGTGCGCTTGATCGAGGTGCCGGCGAACAGCGCGCGAAAGCCGGCGTCATCGAGCCCCGCCAGCTCGACGAGGCGCGGCGCCGTCAACCCGGCGCGCGGCAGCAAGTCGCCGCTTGCGGCGGGACGCGCGAACTTGTTCCACGGGCAGACAGCCAGACAGTCGTCGCAGCCGAAGATGCGGTTGCCGATGGCCGGCCGCAATTCGAGGGGGATCGGCCCTTTGTGCTCGATAGTCAGATACGAGATGCAGCGCCGGGCATCGAGCCGATACGGCGCCGGAAACGCCGCGGTCGGGCAGATGTCGAGACAGCGTCGGCAGAGGCCGCAATGATCCTCTTCCGGCGGGTCGGCCGGCAATTCGAGGCTCAGGTAGATCTCGCCGAGGAACAGCCACGAGCCGAAATGGTGCGACACGAGGTTGGTGTGCTTGCCCTGCCAGCCGAGCCCGGCCGTCGCCGCCAGCGGCTTTTCCATCACCGGTGCGGTGTCGACGAACAGCTTGACGCCGTCCGCCAGTTCGCTCGGCCAGCGCTCGACGATGCGGCGCGCCAGCGCCTTCAGGCGCTTTTTCAGCGTGTCGTGATAGTCGCGGCCGCGGGCATAGACCGAGATCGCCCCCTCCCCCGGCTCCGCCGCGGCGGCAAGCGGGTCGTGATCGGGGCCATAATTGAGGCCGAGCACCACGACGCTCTTCGCCTCCGGCCATAACACCTGCGGGTCGCCGCGGCGGTCGGCGGTGGCGGCGAGCCAGCCCATGTCGCCATGGTAGCCGCGCGCCAGGTATTCGCCGAGCTGCGCCCGCGCCTCCTCCGACAGCCGCGCCGGCGCGAAGCCGACCGCGTCGAAGCCGATCGCCAGCGCCTCCTGACGGATCGCATCGCGGATCGCGGCCGGGCTGTTACTCACCTCTTGTCCCAATCAGCCGCGGCCGCGATAGGAGGCGACGCCGGGATCGGGCAGGAAGAGGCCGGCCGGCGGCTCGCCGGTCTGGTAGAACACGTCGATCGGGATGCCGCCGCGCGGATACCAATACCCGGCGATGCGCAGCCACCGCGGCGCCGCCGCCACGACCAGCCGCTTGGCGATCGTCAGCGTGCAATCCTCGTGAAAGGCGGCGTGGTTGCGGAATGCCCCGAGGAACAGCTTCAGGGACTTGCTTTCGACGATGCTGGCATCGGGCACGTAGTCGATGACGAAATGCGCGAAATCGGGCTGGCCGGTGACCGGGCACAGGCTGGTGAATTCCGGGCAGGTGAAGCGCACTAGGTAGTCGTGCCCGGGATGCGGGTTCGGCACCGTATCGATCACAGCCGCCGCGGGCGAGGCCGGCAGGTCGGCGCGGCGGCCAAGGACCGGATCAATCATCGTCTACTCGATCCGCAGCCCCGGCGGAAACCGAGACGGCTCCCGGAAACTCGAATGACGCGGCGCCGCCCTCGCGGATCGCGGCGCGCAACGCGGCCATCAGGTCGGCGTAATAGGTCAGGTTGTGCGTCGTTAGCAGCATCGCGCCGAGAATTTCTCCCGCCTTGGTCAGATGATGTAGATACGCGCGGCTGAAGCCGGTGCAAGCGGGGCAACGGCAGCCGGGGTCGAGCGGCGCCGGGTCCTCGGCGTGGCGCGCGTTGCGCAAATTGAGCGGGCCCTCGCGGGTGAAGGCTTGGCCGGTGCGGCCGGAGCGGGTCGGGACGACGCAGTCGAACATGTCGACGCCGCGCTTCACGGCACCCACCAGGTCGGCGGGCTTGCCGACCCCCATCAGGTAGCGCGGCCTGTCCGCCGGGAGCAGGCCCGGCGCATAATCGAGGACGGAGAACATCGCCGCCTGCCCCTCGCCCACCGCCAGGCCGCCGACGGCATAGCCGTCAAAGCCGATTTCCCTGAGTTTCCCGGCGCTTTCGGCGCGAAGTTCGGGTGTCACCCCGCCCTGCATGATGCCGAAAAGCGCGTGCCCCGGCCGGTCGCCGAACGCGGCCTTCGACCGCTCGGCCCAGCGCATCGACAGCCGCATGCTCTCGGCCACACGCTTCTCGTCGGCCG
>JBLMXS010000375.1:0-2711 GCA_050257895.1 Thiohalocapsa sp. | reverse complement strand
CGGGCGCGGACGCTCGAATTGCTGCAGCTCGTCGGATTGCGCGATGCCGAAGCGCGGCTCGGCGCCTATCCGCACCAGCTGTCGGGCGGCCAGCGGCAGCGCGTGATGATCGCGATGGCGATCGCCAACGAGCCCGACATCCTGATCGCCGACGAGCCGACGACGGCGCTCGACGTGACGATCCAGGCGCAGATCCTCGACCTGATGCGCGATCTGCGCGACCGCCTCGGCATGGCGCTGCTCTTGATCACGCACGACCTCGGCATCGTGCGCCATATGACGGAGCGCGTCTGCGTGATGACGCAGGGCGAGATCGCCGAGGCCGGCGCCACCGCCGACATCTTCTCCCGACCGGCGCACCCCTATACGAGGCGCCTGCTGGAGGCCGAGCCCAAGGGGAACGTGGCGCCCGCCGACCCGACGGCGCCGGTGCTGGTCCAGGGGGACCAAGTCAAGGTGTGGTTTCCGATCCGCCGCGGCCTGTTCCGGCGCATCGCCGGCTACGTCAAGGCGGTCGACGGCGTCTCGCTGGCGTTGCGCGAGGGCGAGACGCTCGGCGTCGTCGGCGAGAGCGGCTCCGGCAAGACGACGCTCGGCCTCGCGCTATTGCGGCTGCTCGACGCCGAAGGCGGCATCCGCTTCGCCGGGCACGACATCGCGAAGACGCCGCAGCGTCGGCTGCGGCCATTGCGCCGCGAGATGCAGGTCGTCTTCCAGGACCCCTATTCGAGCCTGTCGCCGCGCCTGTCGATTGCGCAGATCGTCGGCGAGGGGCTGCGCGTCCATGACCTCTCGGCTAGCGAGGTCGAACGGCGGCAGCGGATCGAGACCGCGCTCGAAGAAGTCGGGCTCGACCCGGCTGCGGCAGACCGCTATCCGCATGAATTTTCCGGCGGCCAGCGCCAGCGCGTCGCGATCGCCCGCGCCCTGGTGCTGAAGCCGCGCTTTATCGTGCTCGACGAGCCGACGAGCGCGCTCGACATGTCGGTGCAGGCGCAGATCGTCGAGCTGCTGCGCGAATTGCAGGCGCGTTACGGCCTCGCCTATTTGTTCATCAGCCACGATCTGAAGGTGGTGCGCGCCCTGGCGCACGAGATCCTGGTGATGAAGGACGGCGCGATCGTCGAACAGGGCAGCGCCGAGCAGGTGATGACGGCGCCGGCGCACCCCTACACCAAGGCGCTGATGGCCGCCGCCTTCGACCTCGCCGCGGTGCCGGCCTAACCACAACGACCCGCATTCCCGGCTTTCGCGAAAGCCGGGATCCATGCTTCAATTTCACGTGCGCGGGGACGAATGGATCCCGGCTTTCGCTTTCGCCGGAAATGCGGTTGAAAGGGGTGGCATGATCGGTCTCGGCCGCTGGCTGAGGCGGGTGCTGATCGGGCTGCCGTTCCTCTGGCTTACGGTCTTCTTCCTGCTGCCGCTCGGCATCGTCGCGGCGATCAGCTTCGCCGAAAGCGCCGATGCGGTCCCGCCGTTCGTGCCGCCGCTGGCGTTGACGCAAGCCGGCGTCGAGAGCCATCTCACCCTCGCCAATTACCGCCAACTCGTCGAGGGTTGCCTGCGGGTTTACGCCAGCTCCTTCGGCTACGCGGCGCTGGCGACGGTACTGTGCCTCCTCATCGGCTATCCGGCCGCCTTTGCCATCGCCCGGACCGCCGGCATCTGGCGGCATCTGTTGCTGTTCCTGGTGATGCTGCCGTTCTGGACGAGCTTTCTGATCCGGGTCTACGCCTGGATCGCGCTGTTGCAGCCGAGCGGTCTCGTCAACCGGCTGCTGCTGGCGCTTGGGCTGGCGGAGAGCCCGCTGCCGCTCCTCTACAACGGCTTCTCGGTCGAATTGGGCCTCGTCTACTCGTACCTGCCGTTCATGATCCTGCCGCTCTACGGCACCCTGGCGCGGCTCGACGAGAGCCTCCTCGAAGCCGCCGCGGATCTCGGCGCACGCCCGTGGCGCACCTTTCTCGCGGTGATCCTGCCGCTGACGCTGCCCGGCATCGCCGCCGGCATGCTGCTCGTCTTCATTCCGGCGGTCGGCGAGTTCATCATCCCCGACCTGTTGGGCGGACCCGCCACGCTGATGATCGGCAAGCGGCTGTGGCAGGAGTTCTTCGACAATGTCGATTGGCCGGCGGCGGCGGCGCTGGCGATCGCGCTGGTCAGCCTGTTGACGGTGCCGTTGCTCGTCATGCAGCGCTTCCTGGCGCGCGAGGAAGCATGATGCGGGCGCGCACCTGCCGCCTCGGTGCATTGGCGATCGCCTTCGGCTTCCTCTATTTGCCGATCGCGGTGCTGGTCGCCTATTCGTTCAACGCCTCGCGGCTGGTGACGATCTGGGGCGGACTATCGGTGCGCTGGTACATCGCCCTGGCCACCGACGAGAAATTCATCGCCGCCGCCGGTACGAGCCTCGAGATCGGCGTGATGGCGGCGAGCCTCGCGCTCGTCATCGGCACCTGCGCGGGGCTCGCGATGAACCGCTTCGCGCGGTTTCGCGGCCGCCTCCTGTTCGGGTTCATGCTGATGGCGCCGCTGGTCGTGCCCGAGGTGATCCTCGGCCTGTCGCTGCTGCTGCTGTTCGTGGCGTTGCAGGGGCTGGTCGGCTGGCCGGCGAGCCGCGGCATCGTCACGGTGACGATCGCGCATGCCACCTTCGCCGCCTGTTTTGTCGCGGTGCTGGTGCGGGCGCAGCTCGCCGGCTTCGACCG
>JBLMXS010000374.1:0-12185 GCA_050257895.1 Thiohalocapsa sp. | reverse complement strand
GTTGGCGGCGATCAGGTTCCGCAACCGACGCGTTTCGCAGGCATCAACCCGTCAGCAAACGCGCTGGACCGCCGGCGTCCCGCGGGCATGCCGGCCAGAGGCCGGCGGTCCGACGTATCTGTTACGCCGGGAACGACAGGAAGCATTTGTCGGAGGCGAGGATGTAGGTCTCCATGTAGTCCTGGATGACCGGCTTGCCGCGCCCGAGCGCCTCCATGGCGCCCGCCAGCGCCATCCAGTTCAGCATCTCGTGCTGCCCCGAGTGCTCCATGTCGTCGAGGCTGCGCTTGCGCCAGGTGGCGTAATCGGCCTGCTCGATCGCGTGGAACAGGATGCGGTCGCCCTCGTGGTCGGGCCACAGGTAGCCGTGCTTAGGTGACAGGAAGCAGTGCGACCACGACGACGAGGCGACCAGCGCCACCCGGTAGGGCGACTTCGCCAGGACCTCGGCGACGGCGGCGCCGACATCCATGCAGCGCCAGGGGTGCGGCGACGGCGGGTCGCCCGCCTCGCCCTCCGGCCGCGGCGGTCCGTAGAGATGGCCGAAGCCGCCCTTGGCGTGGATCAGGTTGCGGCCGTAGCAGTTGATCGCGAACGGCACCACCGGATAGGGGAAGCCCTGCCGGTCCCAATCGAGATAGAGGAAGGTGTTGGTGAAGGCGTGCGCCATCGGGTGGTGCAGCGGCTTGTAGGCGTAGGCGAGGTCGATCCCCTTCTCGATGAGGCCGGAGGCAATGAATTTTGCCGCCTCGCGATGGCCCTTCATCTTCAGCGTCCAGTCGCCCGGCTCGCCCCAGCGGTTGGGCTTGCCGACGCCGGCGCTGCCGTTCGACTGCGCCCACGGCTGCAGGTCGAAATTGTCATCATAGCCGAGGATGCAGAATGGCGGGACGATGTCCTCCTTGAAGTTCTCGTATTGGTCGTCGCCCCAGACCAGCACGAAATCCGGGTTGAAATCGTCGAGGATCTTGCGGATCGCCCGAAAATCGTTGCCAAAGCGCTCGCCGCAGCGCTGCGCGGCGCCGAGCCCGTTGTCATTGCCGAGCTCGGCGACGAGTTCGGCCGGCCAGTTGGCCGGGTCCTTCACCTTCGGGTCGACGTTGGGCGCCTCGAGCACCCGGTGGAACACATCGGTCAGCCGCTCGTCCGGCAGGCACAAGGTCGGCCAATGCGTGCAGCCAAGCCCGAGAATTTCCGCCATCGTTTCCTCCTTGCTCCGTTCGAGCTGCTCCGCCGGCAGCTATTCGCCTAACATTCCCTTCTTCGTCGTGGCCGGGCTTGACCCGGCCATCCGCGCGAAGCGGCGCGTGGATCCCCGGGGGCAAGCCCGGGGATGACTGTCGAAGGGCGCTATCTCCTCAATATTGCCCTCTTGGCTCCAGGCCGAACGAGTGCTGCCCGTACATCGTGCCGACGGCGTCCCAGTTGAGGCTGACGTGGCGGCCGACCGCGTTGGCGTCGCGCCAGGCGCGCTGGATCGGGTTCGACAGCAACAGGCCGTTGCCGCCGGTCGCGGCGTTGAGCAGTTCGGTCGCCTGCACCGCCAGCTTCGTCACATAGGCCTGGTCGCGGCGGACGCGGATGCGGTCGTCGACGCTGATCTCGCCGCCGGCATAGAGCTTCTGCGTCATGTTGCGCATGTCGGTCAAAAGGATCAGTTCGGCCGCCTCGACATTGGCGGCGGCCTCGGCGTAGCGCAACTGCACGGTGGCAAACTCGGCCATCGGCAATTGCCCACCAGCCAGCGCGCCGCGCGTCTTGCGCCCGGCATTGATCATCTCGCGATAGGCGTCGAGGGCGCCGCGCGCTGCGCCGACAGCGGTCGAGGCCAGCATCGAGGCGCCATTGATCAACAGCGGCATGCGGTAGACTGGGTTCTTGTGGTAGGCGGCGCCGGGGGTCGTGCCGGCCCGCGCGTCGGCGAACAGCAGTATGCGGCGCGCCGGCACGAAGACGTCGTGCACCGCGATGTCCTTGCTGCCGGTGCCGCATAGTCCGTTGACGAACCAGGTGTCGATGATCTCGCAATCGCCGATCGGCAACAGGAAGAAGGCGCCCTCATGCGGCGGCTGCTTGTCTGGCGGCGTGATGAAGGCGCCGAGATAGGCCCAGCTGGCGTGGTCACAGCCGCTGGCGAACGACCACCGGCCACTCAAGATATAGCCGCCGTCGACCGGCTTGGCGGTGCCGGTGGGGGCAAAGCAGGCGCAGCTGAACGGGTCCTCGTCGGTGGCCCAGATCTCGCGCTGCGTCTCGATCGGGAAATGGCTCATAGAGCGGCCGTTCGAGACCGCACCATTGACCGCCCAGCCGGTCGAGGCGCAGGCCGCCGAGATCGTCAGCGCGATCCGCAGCGCCGTCTCGCCGTCATATTCGAAGCCGCCGAACTCCTTCGGCCGCGTCACCCGCAACAGCTCGGCGTCGCGGAACTGCTGGATGATGTGCGGCGAGATGCGGCGGCTGCGTTCTGTCTCTTCGGCCAGCGCCCGGATCTCGGGGACCATCGCGCGCGCCCGCTCGACCAGCTCGTCCGGGCTCGGCACGGCAAGGCGGCGGATCGTGGCGCTGGTCATCGTGCTGCTTCCCGAATGCCGCGCCGCTGCGGATCGGCGCCGCGGCAATTCTACGCACAAGTGCGGCACGGCATAATGCGTTTTTTCAAGCCGGCCGCGCCAGCGCCGACAGCGCGTATTTGACGAGCTTCCGGGTCAGCGTCGGGAAGGCGTAGTCCGTGAACTCTTGAGGCGTCGCCCAGACGCCGGCGATCGCCTCGCTCGTCGTGCCGGCAAGGAGGGCGAGGTCGAGGCGGAAATGCGTGAAGCCGTGACTGACGGAGCCCGGCAGCGCGCGCCACACGGTATGGGCCGGCGCCGCCGCGACGGCTTCCGCTTCTTCCCATGGCTCCGGCCGCCACGGCGTCGACGGCAATTCGATCATGCCGCCGAGCAACCCCTCTTCGGGGCGGCGGCGCAGCAGGACGGCGCCGTCCGGCCGCCGCAGCCAGAACGCAACGCCATGGCGCAGCGGCCGCTCCGGCTTCGGACTCATCAGCGGCAATTCCTCGGCGATGCCGGCGGAAGCGGCGGCGCAATCGCTGCGCCAGGGGCACAGAACGCAGCGCGGCCGGCGCGGCGTGCAGATCGTCGCGCCGAGATCCATCACCGCCTGCGCAAAATCACCAGCCCGCACCGGCGGCACCAGCGCCGTCGCGAGCGCCCGCAGCCGCGGCTTGGCGGACGGCAGCTTCGTCCGCTCGGCGTAGAGGCGGGCCATGACCCGCTCGACATTGCCGTCGACCGCCGCCAGCCGCTTGTCGAACGCGATCGCCCCGATCGCCGCCGCGGTGTAGTCGCCGATCCCCGGCAAGGCCCGCAACGCGGCCGGTTCGTCTGGAAAGCGCCCGCCGTGCCGCGCGACGATTGCGCCGGCGCAGGCGTGCAGGTTGCGGGCGCGGGCGTAGTAGCCGAGCCCCTGCCAGAGATGCAGCACGTCGTCGAGCGGGGCCGCCGCCAGCGCCCGAATATCGGGGAACCGCGCCACGAATCGGTCAAAATACGGGACGACCGTGGCCACGGTCGTCTGCTGCAGCATGATCTCGCTGAGCCAGACATGGTATGGGTCGGCCCGCATTCCCGGCGCCGCCCGCCACGGCAGCGACCGGCGGTGCCGGTCGTACCAGGCCAGCAGCACGGCGGCGTCGGGGCGGTGCGGTGGGGTTGATGGCGGGATCGATGGCATGGGCGAACTTCACCCCAAGCGGCAGCGGGATAGAGTAGCGGCGACGTCGCGCGAGAGCGAGCGGCGGGCCGGACTGCGGCCGATCGCCGGGGCCGCCGGCCGGCTTGCTGGCCCGATCGTCGACGGCGGCGGCGGCGTGCTGCTGGCGCGGCTGAAGGCGCAATGGCCGGCGATCGTCGGCGCTGAGTTGGCCGCGATCGCCTGGCCGCAGGCGCTGGCGCGGGACGGCGCCCTGAAGCTGCGCGTCATGCCCACCGCGGCGCTCGAATTGCAGCACCGCGCGCCGCTCTTGATCGAGCGCATCAACCTGTTCTTCGGGCGGGGGGTGGTGACGCGGCTCCTGTTCGTGCAGGGCCCGCTGCCGTTGCCGCCAGCGCCGCCGGCGCCGCTGCCGCCCCCACCCTTGCCGCCCGCAGAGGAGGCGGCCCTTGCCCGGCGCGTGGCGGATGTCACCGACCCGCAGCTGCGGGAAGCGCTCGGGGCGCTGGGACGCATGCTGCTGACCGCAACGCGCGGGGGTTAGCTGGCCGAAGGGCCGCGCGATGGGCTTCGCGATGGTCAGCCCATCCTGCGATGCCCGGGTCGCCTGCGCAGGATGGGCTAAGCGCAGCGAAGCCCATCGGCAAGCCGACGCCGATTGCGCCGCGAAGGCGAAGCGGTTACAATCAACATCTGGTAGCAGGAAGGTCACGATGAGGGAAATGTGGTTTGCACCGCTGCTTGTGCTGTTGCTCGCCCTGGCGCCGCCGGTCGTGGCGCAGCCGGGCGCGTCCGGCGGCAAGCCGGCCGCCGCGCCGACGGCGAGCGAGCAGGATCGCGTTCTCGGCAAGGCCGGCGCGCCGATCACGATCATCGAATACGCCTCGCTCACGTGCCCGCATTGCGCGCACTTTGCCGACGACGTCCTGCCGCACCTCAAGCAGAAGTGGATCGACACCGGCAAGGCCAAGCTGATTCTGCGCGACTTTCCGCTCGACGAGGCGGCCTTGCGGGCGGCGATGGTGGCGCGCTGCGTACCGCCCGATCGCTTCTACCCGCTGGTCGACACCTTCTTTGCCAGCCAGGACAAATGGGTGGTGGCCAAGGACTGGCAGGACGCGCTGCAGCACATCGCCCAGCTCGCCGGCGTCAGCAAAAAGAAGTTCGATTCGTGCATCGCCGACAAGAAGCTCGAAGACGAGGTGGCGCAAAGCCGGCTGACGGCGGCGACGCAATACGGCGTGGCGGCGACGCCGACCTTTTTTGTCAACGGCACCAAGTTCGAGGGCGAGCCGACGGTGGAGAAATTCGACCAGCTGCTGTCCGGGCTGGCGGCGAAATCGTGAGCGCCCGGTGGCGATGAACCGAGGCTGACGGGCTGGCGATGCAGGTCGAGCGGCTGCGCCTCGCCGGCTTCAAATCGTTCGTCGAGCCGACCGAGCTGGCGATCGAGCCCGGCCTCACCGGCATCGTCGGCCCCAACGGCTGCGGCAAGTCAAACCTCGTCGAGGCGTTGCGCTGGGTGATGGGCGAGGGCTCGGCCCGCCGCCTGCGCGGCGGCGAGATGGACGACGTCATCTTCGCCGGCTGCACCGGCCGGCCGGCGCGCAACCTCGCCGAGGTCGCGCTCACGATCGACAACAGCGCCCGCACCGCCCCGTTCGCCTTCAACGACAGCGCGACGATCGAGGTGGCGCGGCGGATCGCCCGCGGCGGCGGCTCCGCCTATCGCATCAATGGCCGCGAGGCGCGGGCGCGCGACGTCCAGCTGCTGTTTGCCGACGGCGCCAGCGGGGCGCATTCGGCGGCGCTGGTCGGGCAGGGACGGATCGGCGCCCTGATCGCCGCCAAGCCCGGCGAACGCCGGCTGCTGCTCGACGAGGCGGCCGGCACCGCCGGCCTCCACGCGCGCCGGCATGAGGCCGAACTGAAACTGCAGGCTGCCGAAGGCAATCTGGCGCGGCTCGACGACGTCGCCGCGGCGCTGTCGGCACAAATCGAGGCGCTGAAGAAGCAGGCACGACAGGCGGCGCGCTATCGCCGCCTCGGCGAGGAGATCCGCCTTGCCGAGATACGACTGGCGACGGCTCGCTGGCACGCGGCCGCAGCCGCGGCGGCGAGCACGGCGGCCGAATTGCGCGACTGCGAGCGCCAGCTTGCGGCGCTGACCGCGGCCGCGGCGGCCGCCGAGCGCGGGCGCATCGAGGCGGAGACGGCGTTGCCAGCGTTGCGCCTCGCGCAGGGCGCGGCGATGGCGGCGGTAACCCGGCTGGCGCACGCGCGCGAGGCGCTGGAACAGGAGTTGGCGCGGATCGTCGCGGCGCAGGCCGAGGGCGAGCGCCGGCGGGGACAGCTGGCCGGCGACCTCGCGCGCGAGCGGGAGCATCTCGGCGACGCCGGAGCGGCGCTCGAACGGCTGGCCGACGAGCGGCGGCGGCTGCAGCATGACGCCGCGGCGGCCGAGCAGGCGGGCGCCGAGATGGACGCCGCGGCGGCCGCTGCGGCTGTCGAATCGGCGGCGGCGGAGAGCGGCCTGCAGCAGAAGACCGAAGCCTGCGCCGCGGACGAGACGCGCCGGGCGGCGCTCGAGCGGCAATGCCATGAATTCGCCGAGCGCCGCCGCCGCCTGCAGGCCCGGCTGATCGAGGCCGAACGGCAGCGCGAGCCGCTGCTCGCTGCCATCGTCGCGCCGGAAGCGCTGGCAGCGGCGACGGCCGACATCGCTGCCGCCGGCGCCGAGACCGAGAGATTGCGCACCGCCGCTTCCACCGCTGCCGACGCTGTGGCCAGCTGCCGCCAGCGCGAAGCCGAGGCGGCAGACCGAGATGCTGTCGCCGAGCGGGCGCTCGGCGGGCTGCGGGCCGAGGCGGCGGCGCTGTCGCGGCTGCTGACGCCGCCGCGGGCGACGAGCGATGAGGCGCCGTCGCTGCTGTCGCAGATGCAGGTCAGCCCGGGTTTCGAGGCGGCGGTTGCGACGCTGTTCGACGGCGAGTTGATAGCGCCGCTGCTGGGGTCCGAGGCCAATTCGGCATGCGGCGCCGGCTGGGTCGCGCTGCCGCCGCTCGCTGCTGCCGCGGTGCCGCACGGGGCGCGGCCCCTCGCCGCCGAGATCACCGCGCCGGCGGCGCTGCAGCGACGGCTGGCGCACAGTTTCTGGGTCGAGGATGCGGGCGACGGCTGGCGCCTGCAGCCCCGGCTGACAACCGGCCAGAGCCTCGTCGATCGCGACGGTCATTTATGGCGCTGGGACGGGTTTGTCCGCGGCGACGCTGGGATCGACAGTCACGCCGCCGCGACCGCCGAGCGGCTGCGCCAGCGCAATCGCCTGGCGCAGCTCGACGCCGAGATCGCCGCCGCGGCCGCCGCCGCCGCGCGCTGCGGTGAAGCCGCGGCACGCGCCCGGCAGGAGCGGGAGAGGGCGGCCGATGCCGAGCACGCCGCGCTGGCCGCCCTGCGGGCGAACGACGAGCGGCTCGCCAGGGCGCGGGCGGCGGAGACGGAATTGTCGCGCCGTCACCTCGCGACGCAGGCCCGCCTAGCGATGGTTGTCGAGAGCGTCGAGCGGCTGCGGGCCGATCTCGCCGAGCTGGAGGCGCAGGCCGAGGCCGCCGACCATGCGCTGTCCGTCCTGCCTGACCCGGCCCTGGCGCGAACCGCATTGGCGGCGGCGCGGACGCAAGTGGCGGCGGCGCGAAGGCAGGAGGGCGACGTCCGCGCCGCGCTCGACCGGCTGGCCGGTGAGGCGGCCGCACGCGGCCAGCGTCTCGTCGTAATCGGCGCCGACGAGGCGACATGGTATAAGCGGCACGAAGCGGCGGTGGCGCGGCTGGCCGCGCTGGCCGACCGCGGTGCCGTGCTCGACGCCGAGCTTGCCGAGCTGACGACGCGCCCGGCGGCGATCGCGGCACAGAGCGAATCGCTCGCCATCAGCGCCGCCTCGGCTGCCGCCGAGCAGCGCGAGACGGCGGATGCGCTTGCCGTCGGCGACAGCCGGCTGCGCGACGCGACGGAGGCGGCGCGGCACAGCGCCGCCGCCGCCGCGGCGGCGCGCGAGCGGCGCGCCGGGCTGGAGGCGCGACACGAGGCGGCATCGCAATCGCTGGCGCAACTGAGCGTCGATATCGCCGAGCGCTTCGGGCAGCCGGTCGAGGCGCTGCTCGCCGACGCTGCGAGCCACGATGCGCCGCCGCGAGAGGACGCCGAGATCGCCGCGCTGGCCGCCCGCCTCGAGCGGCTGTTGCGCGAGCGCGAAACGATGGGGCCGGTCAACCTGCTGGCCGAGCGCGAGATGGGCGACGCGGCGGCGCGGCTCGCCGAATTGCAGCGCGAGCAGGGCGACCTGACCGAGGCGATCGCGCGATTGCGTCGCGGCATCGCGGCGCTCGACCGCGAGGGCCGCGAGCGGCTGCGCGCCGCCTTCGCGATGCTCGACCGGCATTTCGGCGAGTTGTTCGGGCGCCTGTTCGGCGGCGGTGAGGCGCAGCTCGCGTGGAGCGGCGACGACGACCCGCTGGAAGCCGGCCTCGACATCATGGCGCGGCCGCCCGGCAAGCGGCTGCAGGCGCTGTCGCTCTTATCGGGCGGGGAGCAGGCGCTGACCGCGATCGCGCTGATCTTCGCGGTGTTCCTGACTAACCCGGCGCCGATCTGCGTCCTCGACGAGGTCGACGCGCCGCTCGACGACGCCAATGTCGACGGCTTCTGCCGGCTGGTCGCCGAGATTGCCGACACCACCGCCACCCGGTTTCTGGTGATCACCCATCACCGCGTCACGATGGCGCGGATGGACCGGCTGTTCGGCGTGACGATGGCCGAACGCGGCGTCTCGCAGCTGGTCTCGGTCGATCTGGCGCGCGCCGCCGAATTGCGCCAAAGCGCCTGATTACCAGCCTGCGTCGGTCGGTATCCACTCAACGACGTCCCCCCAAGCGGGGGGCCAGGGGCGAGCGTTAGTGCGGTTGCTCTAGATTCCCGCTTGCGCGGGAATGACGATTTCGACTAGTGGGATAGAGACGTCCCCCCATGAGGCAGTTGCGACGTTGTGCGCCACCGGATGGGCGCAGGCTAGCGTTTGACAGCCTGGCAGCGCCTTACTATGGTGCGCGCCGTTCCGGCTGGCCATAAGGCCGAGGGCCGGCGAGGATGGCTGCGCAATCAACGAATGAGCGACCGCGGCCCGCCCGATCCACTGCGCCGGCTTGGCGAGGAGATCGACAAGGCGCGAGCGCGGGGCGATGAGGGGACACAGGCCGGTCGCGGCGACATCACCTCGGGCGGCAGCGCCCTCGGGTTCGGGCTGCGCGTCGGCATCGAGCTCCTCGCGGCACTGTGCGTCGGGCTTGCGCTCGGCTGGCTCTCCGACCGTTATCTCGGAACCCGGCCGTGGGGGTTGATCCTCGGTTTTCTGCTCGGCAGCGCGGCGGGCGTCGTCAATGTGTTCCGGGCGGTGCAGGGTATGGGCGGGCCGCGCCCTGGGGCGGATTGACGGACGCAGCGGCGCATGAAAGGTGTAAGGCGCCCGGTTTTGTAGAGGTTGGGGAAGAACGTGGCCGAAGTCAGCCCACCACTCGAGCAGTTCGTGATCAAGCCGCTGGTGCCGATCCATATCGGCAACCTCGACATCTCCTACACGAATTCGGCGCTGATGATGACGATCGTCGTGGCGCTGATCGTCCTGTTGCTGGTCGGCGCGACGCGCCGCGGCGCGCTCGTTCCGGGGCGGATGCAGTCGCTGGCGGAGATGTCCTACGAATTCGTCGCCGGCATGGTGCGCGAGAATGTCGGGCATGACGGCATCGAGTATTTCCCGCTCGTGTTCTCGATCTTCATGTTCGTTCTGTTCGGCAACTTCCTCGGCCTCATTCCCTACAGCTTCACGTTCACCGGCCAGATCGTGGTCACCTTCGCGTTGGCGATCTTCGTGTTCCTGCTGGTGACGCTAGTGGCGTTCATCCGCCATGGCATTCATTTCTTCACGTTCTTCTTCCCGTCCGGGGCGCCGGTGTTCATGGCCCCGGTGCTGGTGCCGATCGAGATCATCTCCTATATGTCGCGGCCGGTGAGCCTCGGCATCCGGCTGTTCGCCAACATGATGGCCGGCCACACGATGATGGCGGTGTTTGCCGGCTTCACGATCACCCTCGGCCTGTTCGGCTTTCTGCCGATCGCGATCAATGTGGCGATGTTCGCGCTGGAGCTGATCGTCTGCGCGCTGCAGGCCTATGTCTTCACGATCCTGACCTGCCTGTACCTGCGCGACGCCATTCATCTGCACTGACTCGATTCGCGGCGCCCCTCGCCACACCTGCACAACCCCTCCCCACTCGCAAGACAAAGGAACCCCGCACATGGATCCAGTCTCGGCCAAGATGATCGGCGCCGGCCTTGCCGCGATCGGCGTCGCCGGCGCCGGCGTCGGCATCGGCAACATCTTCGGCACGCTCGTCAGCTCGATCGCCCGCAACCCCGCGGCGCGCGACCAGGTATTCGGCATCGGCATGCTGGGCTTCGCGTTGACCGAGGCGGTGGCGCTCTACGCGCTCCTGATCGCCTTTCTCGTCCTCTACGCGGTCTAGCCGCGAGCCGCGCGGATCTCCAATGCCGCAACTCGATCCCGCCGGGTTCGTGCCGCAGCTGTTCTGGCTGGCGGTGACGTTCTTCGTCCTGTTCGTGCTGATGCGCTGGCTGGCGGTGCCGCAGGTCGGCCGCGTGATCGATGCGCGGCGGCAGCGGCTCGACGCCGATCTCGGCCGCGCCGCGCAGCTGAAGGGCGAGGCGGAAGGCGTCTTGAAGGCCTACGAGGCGGCGCTGGCGACGGCGCGGGCCGAAGCGCAATCGGTGCTGCGGCAGACCTCCGAAGAGATCGCCGTCCGTGGCGCCGAGCAGCAGCGCCAACTCGCCGCCCGGCTCGCCGAGCAGATCGAGGCGGCCGAGCAGCGGATCGCCGCCAGCCGCGACCAGGCGCTGGCCGGGATCCGCACGATCGCGGTCGATGTCGGCCAGAGTGTCGTCGAAAAGCTGACCGGCACACGGCCGCCGGCCGCCGCGATGGCCGCCTCGGTCGAGCATTCGCTGGCGCGACACCTGGTCGATGACGGGCGCGGCTGATGGGTCATCTGTTCGGCGATCCCGAATTCTGGGTGGCGGTCGCCGCCGCGATCTTTCTCGCGGTCTTGTGGAGGCCGGGTCGCAGGATGCTGATCGGCAGCCTCGACGAGCGCGCCGCCCGCATCCGCGCTGAGCTAGAGGAAGCGCGCCAGCTGCGCGACGAGGCGGAGCGGCTGCTGGCCGACTATCGGCTGAAGGAGCGCGAAGCGGCGAGCGAGGCGCAGGCGATTGTCGCGCAGGCCCGCGAGGAGGCCGAACGGCTGGCGGTGCAGGCCGCACGCGATCTCGAGACGGCGCTGGCGCGACGCGCGCGGCTCGCCGAGGAGCGCATCGCGCAGGCCGAGAACAAGGCCGTCGCGGAGATCCGCGCGGTCGCGGTCGACGCCGCGATCGACGCCGCCCGCGAGGTCATCGCCGCCGAGATTGACGAACAGCGCCGCGGCGCCCTCGTCGACGCCGCCATCGCCGCCCTGCCGCAGCGCCTGCGCTAAAAACGGGCCGACCCTTCATTCCGCCATGGCCGGCCCCGGATCAAGTCCGGGGGATCCAGCCATCTGCTTGATTTGAGCACAAATCCCAGGTCAAGCCCGGGGATGACGGCAGCGTGATTCAGGGTCGACGCGTCAACGCGTCCGCCGCCGAACATCACCTGCTGGCACGGGTCTTGCTGATTGTTGTGCAGCGCAGCGAGCGCTGGCGGCAACGGCGGAGACTTGCCCGATGTATCTCGAAACAGTCGACCAGATGGCGGCGACGGCGGCGACCAAGGCTGCTTTCCTGAAGCGGGCGCCGCTCGGGTTCTGGCTCAGCTCGATGATGGCGGGGGCCTATGTCGGGATCGGCATCCTGCTGATCTTCTCGGTCGGCTCCGACGTCGATCCGGCCTACCGGGCCCTGGTGATGGGCTGTTCGTTCGGGATCGCGCTGACGCTCGTCATCTTCGCCGGCTCCGACCTCTTCACCGGCCACACGATGTTCATGACGATGGGCCTCTTGCGCCAGCGTATCGGCTGGTCCGACCTGGCGGCGAGCTGGACCCTGACCTGGCTCGGCAATCTCGCCGGCTGCGCCGTCCTGGCGCTCATTTTCTATTGGGGCGGCGGCGGCGCCGTCCTGCATTCGAAGAGCCAATGGCTGATGACCGTGGCGACGGCCAAGATGAACGCGCCGGCGCTGTCGCTGCTCGCCCGCGCCATCCTCTGCAACTGGCTGGTCTGCCTGGCGATCTGGATGTCGGGCCGGATGACCAGCGATGCGGCGAAGTGCATCGCAATCTTCTGGTGCCTGTTCGGCTTTATCGGCAGCGGCTACGAGCACTCGGTCGCCAACATGACATTGCTGCTGGTGGCCTTGCTCGGCCA
>JBLMXS010000373.1:0-5125 GCA_050257895.1 Thiohalocapsa sp. | reverse complement strand
GCTCGGCTTTCCGGTCGAGAATTTGGTCGGCCGGGTCGCGCTGGTATGGCCGCCGCCGGCGACGCCGACGACGGAGTTCCCGACGATCCCGCTGGCGCCGCCAAACGCCGCCAATCCGGTGCGGGTCGTCGCCGAGGGCGTCCGCAAGCCGATCACCGACAGCCTGTTGTCCTATGCCGGTACCAAGGACCCGGTGAGCGGGCTCACCTGGGGCGGCGTCGTCAAGACCGGCGGCGACGTGCTGGTGTCGTATGACGACGGCTTTGTCGGCGCCTATGCCGGTGGCGGCGGCTGGTTCATCGACGGCAAATCCGTCAAGAGCAACAGCGAGGTCGAAGGGCTGGTCGGCGCCTATGTCCGGCCCTACCGCACGGGCCTCAACGCATTCAAGGTCGGGCTCAATCTGAGTGTCTGGGCGTACGACAAGAACCTGCGCTTCTTCACCTTCGGCCAGGGCGGCTATTTCAGCCCGCAGACCTATTTCAACGTCGGCGTGCCGCTGGAGTATTCCGGCCGCAGCGGCCGCCTCACCTATCTGGTCGGCGGCGCGATCGGCGTGCAGCACTTCCACGAAGACCGCAGCCCGTTCTACCCGCTGGAGCCGGCGAAGCAGGCGGCGCTGCAGGCCGCTGGCAATCGCGGCTTCTATGGGGCGCGCACGAAAACCGGCCCGGCGTTCAGCGGCCGCGGCCAAGTCGAATACCAGCTGGATAACGGCTTCTCGATGGGGGCGCTGGCCGGGGTCGACAACGCCCAGGATTTCACCGAAGGCATCGCCAAGCTTTATCTGCGCAAGAGCTTCGGCATCGCGCCGGTCACCGCCTCCGCGCTCAGTCCGCTGCCGGGGAGGCTGTGATGGCGGCCATCGACGAGGAGCTGACCTCGCTGCGCTATTATGCGAGCCAGCATTGCTCGCGCCAGTGGGTGCATTTTCTGGCGGCGATGTTTGCCGAGTTCGAGGAGCGGGTCGATCCGCTGGAAGCCGACCAGTTTCTCGAAACCCTGGGGACGCGGATGGCCCGCGGACTGCCGCTGCGGCGCTGCGAAAGCCTGGAGGAGTTGGAGGAGGACATCAACGCGGTGCTCGATGGCATCGACTGGGGCTGGGTGCGGATCGCCGAAAACGGCCGCTTCATCGAGATCACCCACGGCGCCTACCCGATCATCCCGCAGGACGAGACCCGCCGCTGCTGGCTGGTGCCCCTGCTCGAAGGCATCTACACCGAGTGGCTCGGGGCGCAGGGCGGCGATCCCGGCTTCTCGGCCCGGCTGATCGGGCAGCGGCGCTCCCCCGGCGCCGCCTTGACCTTTCATTACGGCCGCCACGGCTAAAGGTGCGTTAACGCGATCACAACCTGTCGCGGGCGATGATCGCCATCCCTCTCCCGAGATGCTGTAAGATCCTGCCGACCGATGCGTAAAATCGTCCTCTGCCTCACCCCGCTGATCGTCCTCCTGGCGCTCTTGGTGAGCGGGCGCCCCGCGCCGGCTCAGGACCCCCAGATCAGCCAGCAGATCAGCCACGAGAAAGACGACCAGATCGCGGCGGAGTGGGCCAAATTCCGCGCCCGCTTCGTGACCGAGGACGGCCGCGTGCTCGACACCGGAAACCGCGCGGTCAGCCACACCGAAGGACAGGGCTGGGCGATGCTGTTCGCCGCGGCGGCTGACGACCGCGCGACGTTCGCCAAGCTGTGGCACTGGACGAAAAGCAACCTGCAGCGCCATGACAATGCGCTGTTCTCCTGGCGCTACGATCCGTCGGACGAGAAAAAGCCGGTGGCCGACGCCAACGACGCCTCAGACGGCGACATCCTGATCGCCTGGGCCTTGCTGCGCGGCGGCCATCGCTGGCACGATACGGCCTACATCCATGCCGCTCGGCATATCGTCGCCGACATCCGCCGCCGGCTGCTGGTGACGGCGCCGGCCGGTGTGGTGCTGCTGCCGGGGGCGCACGGGTTCAAGGAGAAGGGCGGCCCGACCGTCGTCAACCCGTCCTATTACATCTATCCGGCGTTGAAGGACTTTGCCAGGCTGATGCCGTCGCCGCAGTGGGCGCGGCTGCGCGCCGCCGGGCTGCGCCTGCTGGCCGACGGGCGCTTCGGGCGCTGGGGCCTGACTCCCGACTGGCTCGACATCGGCGACAAGGGCGCAATTGCGCCGGCCGCGAAGTTCCCGGCGCGGTTCGGCTTCGAGGCGATCCGCGTGCCGCTGTACCTGATCTGGGGACGCGAGGCGAGCGATGAACGGCTCGCCTCCTATCTCGATTACTGGAACGAGTTCGGCGGCAAGCCGGCGCCGGCGTGGACCGACGTCACCGACAACAGCCTGGCGCCCTATGCCGGCTCGACCGGTTTCCAGGCGATCGCCCAGCTGGCGCGCGGCTATGGCCAGGCAAACCCGCCGCCGCTGCCCGCCATCGCCGACAACGACGACTACTATTCCGCCAGCCTGACGCTGCTGGCGCTGCTGGCGCAGCGCGAAACGGCGAACTGATCCGAATGGTGGCCTCGAGTGCCCGGGGTCAAAGCCGGGCACTCACCGAAGCCGGATCCTGCCCTATTTGTTGGTCGGGTTCTGGTTGATCGTGTTGCCGGTGTCGCCGCCGGCCGAGGGTGCCGGCCTCATGTTGTTGTTGAGGCTGCTGCCGCTGTAGTTGTTGGCGCCGGCGTTGTTGAGACGCGTCTTGCCGGTCTTCGGCATGCTCGACCCGACGCCGGCATTGGTCAGCCGCATCAGCGTGCTGCGGTCAAGCCGGGCGGTCTGCGACAGGCCTTCTTTGCGCTGGAACTTGGCCACCGCCTGCTTGGTCTTCGGGCCCATCTTGCCGTCGATCTTGCCGCGGTAGAAGCCGTCGCTCTTCAGCGCGCGCTGCGCCTGCTTCACCTGGTTTTTGCTGAGCTGCTGGTGCATGCCCATCGTGGGCATCGCCCGCATCGCCGTACGATGCTGCGTCGGGGTGGCATTTCGCGCATGAATGCCATGCGCTTGCGCCGTCGCCGCCAACCCGGCACCCAAAACGAGCGCCATCATCGTTCGCAAAGCGTGGTTCATCGGAGCTCCTCCTATACCCAATTGTCAAAAGGGACCGGTTGCGAAAAGGCACGACAAGCCGGTGCCTCGTTCCCCGAACGCGGTAGTCCGGCGGCGGTTACCCGACCATCGCACAGGCTGCGGCGGTGCCTGCGATTTCGCGCCGAACGCCGGGGGTCGTGAGGAGGGGGTGATCTAATCACAAGCGCGAGCCTGATCTTTCACTTTGAAATACTGAACGTCGATGGTGCGGCAGGGGCGCTGGGCTGCAACTGCTGCCGCTTTCTTCGCCCGTTCGTGTGGCCGCCGACCGGGGCCGCAAGCCGTAGCGCGGCCACCACTTAATTCTTTAGGATAGAGGATAGGCCCTCCCACCGCTCGGGTGTGGGCACGAGGTGCGGCGATGCGGTTGTTGATGCGAGCCGTCGGAGTGCTGCTGATCATCGCCGGCATCGTGCTGCAGGGCGAGCACGTGTCATCGTTCTGGGCATTGGTCGCGATCTTCGCCGGCTTGGCCCTGCTGACCTGGATGACCTGGCACCAGGCGGAATAGCCGCAGCCCCCCGGTTTGGCTAGCATGACGGCGATGGAAACCAGCGTCTTCCCGGCGTCGGATTATGTGCTCGCGGCGACACTCGGGCTCGTCCTCGGCAGCTTCATGCTGGCGGCGGCGCTGCGCTACCCCGAGCTGAAGGGCTTTGCCACCGGTCGCTCGGCGTGCCCCGCCTGCCATTCTTCGCTGGCGGCCTGCGATCTCGTCCCGGTCCTCAGCTGGCTCTGGCTGCGCGCCCGCTGCCGCCGTTGCGCCGCTCGGATTGGGTGGCATTATCCGGCGGCGGAGCTGGCCGGCGCCGGCATTGCGGTGTGGGCGGCGACAGTGTTCTCCGGCTGGCTGCTATGGCTGAGCTGCGGTCTCGGCTGGTGCCTGCTGGCGTTGTCCCTGTTCGACATGCGGTCCTACCGCGTCCCCGACGCGCTGACGTTGCCGCTGCTGCTGGCCGGGCTCGTGGTGACCTTCATCGCCTGGCCGGACGAGCTGTCCGATCATCTGCTGGGCGCGGCGCTCGGCTACGCCGTCGTCGCCGGCATTGCCGCGCTGTATCGCCACCTGCGGCGGCGGCAGGGCATCGGGCTTGGTGATGCCAAGCTGCTCGCTGCCGGCGGTGCCTGGCTGTCCTGGCAGCCGCTGCCGACCGTCGTGCTGGTTGCGGCCGCATTGGCGATGCTCGCCGCGGTCGCTGCCGCGGCGTCGCGGCGCGTCCCCCTGTCGCCGGCGCTGCGCGTGCCTTTCGCGCCGTTCCTTGGTCTCGCCATCTGGCTCATCTGGCTCTACGGTGTTCCCGAGATCGGCTAGTGAGCAGCATGCTCTCCGGCCGGCGATGGGCCTAGGGGCAATGCTGCGCCAGCAGCAGGGCCGCAGCCTCGATCAATTCCGACGGCTCAAACGGTTTTCGCAGCGTCGCGTCGGCACCGAACCTTGCGGCGACGCCGAGGTAGTCGCTGCGTTCGTTGAGGAGTCCGGAGATCGCCAGGATCGGCAGCTCGGGACGCAACGTGCGTACCATCCTGATCGTCTCCAGCCCCTCGAAATTCGGCATGAAGATGTCTGTGATCAGCAGATCGGCCGACTCTCGCTTCAGATGCTCGATAGCGCCGCGGCCGTCCACGAACTCGATAACGGTGTGACCCGCATCCTCGAGGACGTAGCGGACCAAACGGCGCAGATCGGGCTCGTCATCGACAACGATGATCGTGGCCATAGGGGTTGGCTCCGGCTATCCGATTAAACCTACGCCGTTATCATAGGTTTGTTCCCGTTGAACTTGTAATTTATTATTAGATTCCCGCAATGAGCGAGTCGGCGGGCATCGGCCGCCGATCGCGGCTGCCCTTTCCGAGCCGGCCGGCTTTGGTTATCGTGCCGAAGCGAGCGTGGTTATAGCCAGATCAGGGTGCGTCGTGGCGGAGCCGGCAGTGGAAATGTACGACTTCATCGTCACCGGGGCGGGCTCGGCCGGCTGCCCAGTGGCGGCAAGGCTGAGTGAATCGGGTAAGTATCGCGTGCTGCTGCTGGAGGCGGGTGGCCCCG